>JANQPK010000267.1 GCA_028289505.1 Cyclobacteriaceae bacterium | reverse complement strand
GCATCAATTCCAGTTCAGAGAGTAGGTTACAATATGTCGCAGGCGTTTACGGATTTTTGCAAGTTGGATTTGAACCGTCCACCAATCTGGCCTTTGAGCTGAATCCCACCAATTTTGTTATTTTCCGAAATCGAAGTGACAACCATGGGTTGGCAGCCTTTGGCGAGTTGAGTTATCAGGTATCCAAAAAGCTAACTGTTACTGTGGGTATTCGTTACGATCATGAGCAACGAGAAGCTACCTTTAACGGCTTCGGTGATGCAGTTTTTTCTGACGGTGTATTTACACAACTGGTCAGGGATACCACGGTGAATGTTGACTATTCAGCACTCTCACCCAAGCTCGCGGTCAGTTACGCATTAGATAAACATTCCAACCTATACGCCTCCTATACTCGTGGCTTCCGTCCTGGGGGAATAAACGCCCAAAGATTACCGGAAAATGCCCCTCAAACATTTGAACCGGAGTATTCAGACAATTATGAAATTGGATTCAAAACCTTTTTGGCCAGCAAAAAACTAAGTATCAGTTCATCCGCCTTTTTAATTCGATGGCAAGACTTACAATTTTTCAACCTAGTGGCTCCCTTCACCTACGCTCGTGAAAACGTTGGAGATGCTCAATCTCTGGGATTTGAGTTGGAAGTTTCTGCAATACCTTTGAAGGGACTTCAATTGGATGGAAGTTTTGGATTGAACCGTACTGAATACAAAGGTTTTGTATTAGAACGCATGAATTTTTTTACCGGTGAAGAATCTTCAACCGAGATCAGTGGTAATAGTCTCTCTAATGCACCCTCACATACACTTTTTATTAGTTCTCAGTACGAATTTTCGCTATCCGAAAATCTTACAGCCTTTATCCGTGCAGAATTTAGGAATGTTGGCAGCTACTATACTGATATCCAAAACGAAATTGAACAACCTAGCTACTCCCTAATCAACTCAAGGGTTGGCATATCCTGGAACCAATATAGTTTGTCCCTTTGGGGTCAAAACCTCAATAACGAAAGGTTCTTAGCCTTCGGTAATCCAGATAGTAGTTTTGGAAGAAACGTAAGGACAGCTGCGCCAAGAACCTTTGGATTAACCTTAAACGCAAAATTTAAAAATTGATATGAAGAATGTATTACTACCCGTTATAATGGCAACGGTATTTTTTACTTGTGAAAAACCAATAGAAAGTAACCCCAATATTGAATCCAACGCATTGGCAATATCCAGAGAAGATTCTCTAAGTCTTGCTAAAGAAATTGAAAACTTCAAGCCTGAAAATCATGCAAAATCCATGGAGATGATTTTTGGGAAACCCAAATACGACATTAAGACCATTGGTATTCTGGTATATGATGGGGTAAACGAATTGGATGTGATGGGGCCAAGGTATGTCCTGGGCCAAGCCATGGGTGTTAAAACCCAGCTCATTGCTTTAAAAGAAGGTAATATAAAAACGGTTATGGGAGTAGAAATTGTGCCCAACACCGTGATTGACTCCGTAAGTGCTTTAGATATTTTGATCATACCGGGAGGATTTACAGGCACCATTGAAGCCGCTTATGATGACGAACTTCACCAATGGATAAGGAGAATCGATAAGACTACAAAATATACCGGTGCGGTTTGTACCGGAGTCTGGGTACTGGGGGCAACAGGTCTCTTGGAGAATAGAAAAGCATCTACAAATTGGTACAGAGAGGAAGAATTTTTGAAAAAGTATAAGGCTATTCCCGCAAACCAAAGATATACTCAGGATGGTAAATATTGGACCAGCGCGGGAGTAACTGCCGGAATGGACATGTCTTTGGCGATCATGCAGGATATCTACGGTGACAGGTATGCGCAAGCTATAATGTTGGACATGGAATATGATCCGAATCCACCTCTTGAAGGCGGAACTCCGGATAAAACCAATTGGGCGGTTAACTGGATGATGCAACTAATGTATGATGGGGGGGTAAACCCATTGATTGAAAAATTGGAGCAAGAAAAGTCAAGCTCGAACTAAAGCTTATCAACCTGGAATTTAGGGAAACCATGAATTGCACCATGTCCGTACCAGTCACAATGATCATTACTATTCTAGTAACCTGGTTTGTGCAGTCCAAGGCCAATATTCCCGAATTGGATGTGGTTAGTTATCATTTGACCATTGAGCCCAATATTCAGCAGAAGTCCCTTAAAGGAACCGTAGTAGTTAAGTTCCGGATTGATAAGACGGCTCCTCAGGTGACATTCAGTTCAGGAAACCTTAAAATTGATAAACTTACTGGAAACCATATAGTTGGCTATACGAATCGTGATGGAAGTTTAATTATAGAGTTAGCTAAAAGATCCCAAGTAGAAAATGAGATTATCATAGAGTACCATGGAAGTCCCACTAGGGGACTTTGGTTCAATTCGCAACACGATTACGCTTACACCATTTTCTCTACCAGTCAATGGATGATCTGCAATGACTCACCTGCAGATAAAGCTTTATTCGATCTTAATATTTTAGTTCCGGAGGATAAGATCTGTGTCGCCAGCGGTGACTTAGTAAGCCGGATAACTAAAAATGGGAAAGTGGCCTATACTTTCCAACAGAATTATGAATCACCGTCTTACACATATGGCTTCACCATTGGAAATTTCAACCAAGCTCAAGATAGCATAGGTCCAACACAGCTACAGTATTATGCGCAGGACTATTCATCAGACCAGCTGTTAAACATTTTCAAGGAGACTCCTGAGGTAATTTCATTCTTCGAAAGGAAGTCAGGTGTGAAATACAATCAATCTACGTACTCCCAAATCCTGATTGGAGACTACTACCAGGAAATGTCTGGGTTTTCCACGCTCAAGCATACCTATGGTCAGTTGGTATTGAATGATAGTATGGAAACCAATCTGATTTCCCATGAACTGGCACATCAATGGTGGGGCAACCGGGTCACCTGCTCAAGCTGGAGCCATTTCTGGCTGAATGAAGCAGTCGCCACCTTTATGTCTGCTGCGTATAATGAGGTTCGCTTCGGCAAGGAGGCGTATATGGCCAACATCAATGCCTATCGACAGGTGTATCAAACTGTCAAGGAAAATGGAAACGATAAGCCTTTGGTTTTTGACCAATGGATAAACCCAACAAAGGATGACCGCAACTTAGTTTATTTCAAAGGTGCCTATGTGCTACATTTACTAAGAGAAAAAATGGGTGATCAGGCGTTCTGGGATGCCATCAGGAGCTATACTATTAGGTATTATGGAAAATCGGTCAATACCCAGGAGTTTCAACACGCTATGGAGGCGTCTTCTGGATTGGATCTTCAGGATTTTTTTAATGAATGGGTTTATTTAGTTCGCAATTAACTTGTTATCAGGGTTATGAAAATAGACAGCATTAAATTATTTAATGAATACACGTATAACAGGCCACCGAAACATGATTTTATCGATATTGGAGAATACCCTGATAATTTCCGGTGGTCGTCCCCTCCCGTTTATCCAAATTTCTATCGTATCTCAATCAAGTATGGACTGGAAAATGATAAAACTAAAGGCTTCATGTATTTCTCCAGCCCCAATCAGGCCATAGAATGGAAAACCTACTCACCTTGGAAGGGATACTACATTAACATTACTGAGGATTTAATTTCCAATAATCAACATCTGGGATATTCATTTTTAAACTATGGGCTACATGAACCCCTATTTTTAAAACCAGAAGAGGAGGTCATGGTTACCTGGCAATTTAAGGCAGCGCTGGAAGAGTATGAGAAGCAGAATTTTTCATTGGATCTGTTACTGGCTTACTGCAATCTGATTTTCGCTCAGGTAGCTCAATTCTACAAAAGGCAGTTCGGAGAACACCGAGAACAGTACAGTGAGTTGGTCAATAGCTTTTTCAGGCTATTGGAAGACTATTATGAACAAAATACTGAGGTTAAAAGGATTCAGCCTTCGGTGAATTATTTTGCCAGCCAATTGAATGTAACCCCAAATTACTTGAGCGACGTGATCAAGTATTACACTGGTAAGCCGACTCTTGAACACATACATCTACATATTGTTCAGGTAGCTAAATCATTGATTGCACAAAAGGGGAACACCATTTCCGAAATTGCTTATCAGCTGGGCTTTGAATACCCTAATTATTTTTCCCGTCTATTTCGCAAAATTACCGGAGTCTCCCCTTCCCATTTCTCCAACCTGTAATTTGTATCCTTTTTGCCTTGATTTGTCTTCATTACCTAAGCGGTAAGTAATGGATATTTGCCTAACACCCTTAAAAAAAGCAAGTATCATGTTCAAGCAAACACTACAGTATACCATTGATAATACCCTTACCCACAGAATGGGCGAAACAGCTTATAATAAGGCCCTAAAACAACAGGAATCCATCTCCGAACAAGACTATGGTACCATCAAGTATTTGGCAGAGTTCGCAGTGCGTCCTATGTTCAGGACTCCGGTTCACAAAACGCCAGCCGATCATGGAATGAAAAACTGGGAGGATATATACTTCCCCTCTTTGGATGGAACGCCACTTGAAGGTTGGTACATTCCATCGATTCAGGGGGAAACCAACAAACTGATCATCATCAATCATCCCATGCCCATGAGCCGTTCTGGTTTTACCGGACACCTTGGAGCACCATTTTCAGGGGTAGATACCCTGGAAATTGATTTCGTATCTCACATGCGGCATCTTTCCAATGCCGGCTATAATATTTTAGCCTATGACCTGAGAAATCATGGGAATAGTGGCGCCGCCAATGGCGGCATATGCGGTATTGGCCGATATGAATGGCGGGACGTAGTTGGTGCCCAACAGTATGTACAGCAACATCCTAAATTGAGCCAGATGAAGTGTGGCTTATACAATAGATGTACCGGAGGTAATGCAGCTTACGAAGCGATGTATCGCCATCCTGAGCTATTCGAAGATATTGCCTGTTTCTTTGGACCCTTAACCGTGTCTATGACTGCATTAATGACTTCTTTTGCTGGCCTGATGGGATTAGATCAATACATGGAATTGATGGATCTGGAACAGATTAAGTTAGGAGGGTATACCAATGGAGAAATGCGTCCCCAGGATTATGCTCATGCAGTTAAAGTACCTTATTTTATGGCCCAGGTACTGGATGATGTCTGGACGGACAATCCCAAGGACGCTCAGGAGATTTTCGACAATATCAGTGCTAAGGAGAAAGAGCTTTACTGGATTGAAGGAACCAACCGCAGGTTCGATGGCTACAACTACTTCGGGGTTTATCCGGATAGGATGGTTGGATTTTTTGACCAATACATGAAGTAATCCCCAGCTTCGCAAGGCATATTTCAAAACGGTTTAGGTACGCACTTAAACCGTTTTGTTTTTTGATATATGGCTTATCTTTACCTCGTGTAACACCTCAAGGATGTGAGATTATAGTGACCTATGAAAACAATTAACAGGATTATGACCAATATCTGCTCGGATAAACTTCCTGAAAGCAGAGATTTCTACACTACACTTTTTGACTTCAATGTTGACTATGACAGCGATTGGTTCGTGCATCTGATCTCTGAGGATAAAAACCTGGAACTTGGTATCATTGACTGTAAGAATGATTTGGTGCCCGACGATTTTCAAAACCGGCCACAAGGATTCTATATAACCCTAGTGGTCAAAAGCGCAGATGAAATATATCAGATTGCCAAATCGGCAAATTTTGAGATTCTTAGCCCACCCTTAGACACCTTCTATGGC
>JANQPK010000266.1 GCA_028289505.1 Cyclobacteriaceae bacterium | reverse complement strand
ATTTGCGCTGGAAAGCTTTCAAGAATTGATTGACCATCAAGCGGTAGATTATGTACATCCTGATATGGCCACTGCGGGGGGCATCCTGGAAACCAAGAGAATTGGTGATTATGCAGCAGAACACGGGATTAAAATGGCACTGCACTATGCGGGGACTCCGGTGTCATTTATGGCTAATGTGCACTGCGCTGCGGCCACCCAGAATTGTTTGGTACTGGAGTACCATCCGGAAGGGGATGAGATACCGGAATGGACCGAGATGGTACACACGGTGGATGGTCAACCTTTAATTACCCACGGTTATGCGCTGGTGCCCGATTCACCGGGTCTGGGTATTGAACTGAATATGGATCATATCAAAACCCTGTTGCATCCAGATGATCAGACGGTATTTGCTAGCACCAGGGAGTGGGATGACAGCATGGGAAGGTGACATCCCAGACTAGTTAATAAGTATGCCCCTGCATTTTTATTTGCAAGGGCGTACTTTAGTTTCATCGTTTGCTTTAAATGCCCGGTGCACCGAACTCAGCAAGAACCTCAGAATCTGTCAAGGTCTTGTTATAGATCTTCACGTCATCGATCTTTCCTTTCCAGAAGTGTGCTGGATGGTCTACGTAGGCACCAATCTGATTACTTCTAGCCAAAGACCCAACAGAAGGAGTTCCGTTATAAGAGTTGGAATCTATCAAAACTCCATCAAGATAAATTTTCATACCGTCAGTGGTACTATAGGTGGCAGCCAGGTGATGCCAGCTATTGAGACCAATGGTTCCGGCATCAACATAATTGCGATTGCCATCAAAGGTGAAAAACAGCAACTCTTCGGTACCGGTTGAGTTATCGGGGTTCACATTCGTACCCAAGAATACATTCCTTTCACCTCTAAGTGATATGATTTTGCGCTCATTTTCAAAGCCATAAGAGTTAATCCAGGCACTCATGGAATAATCTTGACTGCCATCGAAGATGCCGAAGTTTGGAATATCTATGTAATCGTCCACACCATCAAACTCATAGGCGCTGTTGGCGTTACCAAAGCGATCCGTGGTTAGGACAACCCCAGCGGTTGTACCATGATTGCTGTTTCCACTGATATCGTTGGCATTGCCATTAAAAGGATAGGATGCTACCAGATTAACAGGAGTTGAGTTGTTCGGTTCCATTCTAAACTCTTGAAGCACAATGTAGCCAGCGGTTCCGGCTCGCGTATCACCGGCCAGCAGCGCCAGCTTTCCTATAAACTGATTCATAGGACCTGACCAGGTTTGTACCTCAATTCCACCTGAATCAATGTAGCTATTACTTGAGGTAGTCGAAGTAAATGAGCTGGGCCCAATGGTAACTTTGGTGTAGTACCATTCATCATCTTGGATCAATGCCGAACCATTATAAACATTTCCTGTAGACAGTCTATTAAAATTAAAGTTATTTCCATCATCGGGATCCGTATCACCATCCGGATAGTCAATTAACGGTCTTATTTCAGAGAATTGACCTTGACCATTTGCCTTCCATTTTAAGTAGAGGATCTTATTTGAAATATCCACGTCCTCTTTAGTGATCAGAAAATAACCAGATCTGGGTAAGTCAGGTCCATAACCGACTAAACCTTGGGTGGTTACTTCAAAGATCCCCGGTGTGGGAGCATAGTATGTTTGGGTATTGTTGTGATAGAACTCCCAGACATCAGATGACAAAGGAACTTCAATTACCGGAACTTCGATACTGCTAAAGTAATCGGATACATCATCTTGGGACCAGGCTCTTTTCTCCATAATAAATTCATCGATAGCGCCATTCATATCTCCTTGATCCCACCAACTATACCTACCTATAAAAAGATCCATATCCGTGGAGATATCCTGGGTTATATCGTCCTCTTCGCCAACTAACAAGCCGTCCACATAAACTTGTAATTTTAAGTTTTCGAAATCCCGAACAGCTACTACATGATGCCATTGTCCATCGTTTAAGGCTGCTGCTTCTCGAACCCTGCTTTCCGTTCCATTCTTCCCAACTTCAAAATTCAGTTCATTATCGGTGTTGTAGCGCAGATGGTATCCATTTTCGGATGCATGCCACTTGGCAAAGAGTGCATCCACTGCTGGATTGGTATTGAATTTTGCCCAAAGGGATACTGTGAAGCTTTCAGTCCCTACAGTTATTTGAGGTGCATTTGGTACTACCACGTAGTCTTCATCTCCATCGAAATATACGGCACTACCAATCACCCCAGGACCATATGATGCATCACCAAATTCCTGACCATGGTTTTCAAAGCCACTGATATCATTGGCGTTTCCTTCAAAGGGGTAATGAGCAGACCCTAGTACTGCTTCACATACGTAATTGTCAATTTGTAGAAAAATCTCATCTTGAATTGAAGGGTCATCATTGTTTATGGCAAGACCATGTACTAATCCCGATTGCTGGATTTGAACAGTATATAGCGAGTTACTTTCCGGAACTCCATGTGCACTTTGTAGAGAAACAAGTCCATCAGTGACACCGTCTTCATTGACAACTCCGATGAGGTGATAGTCTATTGATTCTGGCTTTTGCTGGGAGTTAAGATTATTCAAAAAAGGAGAGTTGGCCAGTAATTGAGCCCCAACAAGGTTGAATGACCTTATTTGACGCCGTGTTGCCAGATCTAATATGGTGCTAATATTTCTTAAAGTACCTAAATGAGGAGAAGCTATGGTCACAAGGTCATCGATGGCTATATCAGGGTCAATAATCTCCGTCATGTACCGTGCCACAATACCACCCATACTGTAAGCAACTATGTCAATTTCAACGTTCTTTTCAAGAAGAGGCTGAAGTTGCCTATGTAAAAACCATGAACTAGCCTGAATTGGCCAACCAGATGGGTATCCGAAAGTAAGGAGCTTTTTACCTTCGAATATTGGTTCATTTAAAGGGCTGTTTACATAGCTTATTAAATTGCACCAGGTTTTTGGGGTTTCAGTGAATCCGTGAATAAGGATAACAACTTTATCTCCGGAGTCTATTGAGGGCTCGTAAGGGTCATTGTCATAGCAGTTGCTTGGGTCTAACATTTTAAGCCCAGAGGAGTTCGGGTTAGGGATAAATAGTGCGATGATGATCTCTCTGAATCCTGCTGAACGCCCATTACTGTTCAAAACTGGTTCCAAGTCTTTGTTTTTGATAAAGAGCTCAGAAAAGTTGCTAGTACTTGAGAATTCAATAGGTTGAAAAGAATTGTCTGAAAATAATAGGTAAGTAGCAGCTTTATTTACTGATTCACTTTCATTTATATTTATTTTCAAGCTCTTTAAAAGAGAGTTTGTGGGTAATCTTAGCGTGAATGGGCTTCCAATTGCATCAAACTGGGGATTTTCAAGTTGCTCTGTTTCGTTTCCTGTGCGACCAATATAAACTATTCCACTTCTTTCCATCGCGAAGGGAGGGATTACAATCTCAATGTTATCAAATGACAAGGTTCCTCCAACTTCGTGGTTGATATAGACCTCAGTGTCACCGATAATGGGAGCGGCAGAAATTTGCTCTTCAGCAAGTTCATTTTCACAACCAAGCATTGAACCCACCAACAGACTTAACAGTACAATCCTGGGCATGATAAATCTGCATAGATTTTTTTTCTGTAAAATTTTCATAGTTAAGAGAGTTTTGATTTTTAATTATCTCAAGTAAGCGGCATGATCTTGATAACCATCAAGTGATAGTCTTGACTCCCTTGATGTTATTAAGAACTGACTGTGGCCAATCTAGGTGAGCCAGCCGTTTTTAGAAATGATTTAACTTGTTGTTGATTGTAGAGGCCTTTTTTCGGTTTGAATCTGGCCAAAATCAGGTTGAACTTGCCTTACCCCAACTCCTTTAACATCCTCTCAGTTAATGGAATCTCAAAAAATTCTCCTTGGTAGTGCAAAGCGCAGACTCTTTTTTTGCGGTCTACCTTGTATAGGTATTGGGTATTGATGACAATGGAGCGATTAAGCCGTTCAAAATATTCAATA
>JANQPK010000255.1 GCA_028289505.1 Cyclobacteriaceae bacterium | reverse complement strand
AAAGGGCCATGGCATCCACTGCAAATTCGGTTGATTGCCAATAGTTCCCACCACTACCGGATAACGCTGCCCAAATCGGTCTACTACTAAGTCCTTATTGATTCTAACCCCGTAACGAAACAGCATATCATCAAGATTTACTTGGTATGGGAATGCATAAGTCCCCTCCCCTCTGATACTGTCCATGTCAAGGTGCAAGGCATCCAGAAAAAATAATGCTTTACCTCCTTGCATAATAAACTGGTCCAGATTGTATTTTTCCACTTCCGAATAAGGCTGGATGGGTTTCAATACCAGTAGGGCATCATATCCTATCAAATCCTGGTAAATAGCAAGATTTACATTTCCCAACTCATACTGTGAAGATAGGCTGGATGTAAGATCCGCGATTTCGTTATCACTTAGTTCACCATGCCCTTTAATTAAACCCACCCGCTGTTCACCGGATGAGGATAAGCCCCGAATAGCTGAAGCGAATTCGTATTCCAGACCCTCAATACTTTGATTTAATTGCTGGTCGGGACCAGAACCTTTATTACCCTTCAATAGCAGTACCCCTTGTTCCCTGGCACCCTGGGCAACCACCGCTCCTGGGAATATCAATTTCTCAGTTCTTTCACCTTCTCGGGTATCAATCACATTTGAAGGCTGAATTCCCTTTTCCGCCAGACTAGCATAGAATTGATTTTGAGAAGCACCTGTTGCGGCCTTTGAAGGATCAATAAATTTATATTGCAGGTTATCACCCGCGTACACCTTGAATTCATCTAAGGTTTCCGTAATGGACTTTTTTAGACGGGCAAATCCAGCTGGTAGTTCACCATCTAAATATACATCGATGAAAACCTGCTGTTGTAAATTTCTTAGCAGTTCTTTAGTTGGTGATTTGATTGAGAACCGCTTTTCTTCAGTGAGATCCCATCGTAAAGGAAAACGGCCAGCAAGCTGATTCAAGGTCACCAGCAGCATAACCCCAATAAGGAATCTAAGTATATCCGTGGTCCTTCTGGAATCTCCTGCTACCATTTCCTACTGCCAATTACCAATTTAGTGACCAGAAGCGCGCCAATGGTCACACTAATAAAATAGAGAACATCACGGCTATCCATCAGTCCTCGACTGAGGGCATTGTAGTGATAAACAACGCCTAAACTTTCTACAGCGTGGCCAAGAGCACCCATACTTTCCATCGATGATAAGGCATCAATGCCGTCATAACTAATGAAACAGAGAAAAGCACCGAAAATAAATGCCACTACCTGATTCTCGGTTATGGAAGAAGCCAGAAGCCCCAGGGCAGTAAAAAAGGACCCTAACAACAAGAGTCCTACATAAGATCCCATGATCCCAGCGGTATCCAAATTACCTTTGGGATTCCCCAGCTGATAAACCGAAAAGTAGTAAATAAGAGTAGGCAATAGTGAAAAAGCCACTAGGAATAAAGCGGCAAAGTATTTACCCAGGATAACCTCACGGTCCCGGAGAGGACGGGTGAAAAGTAACTCCATAGTACCAGCCTTTTTTTCTTCGGCGAAAAGCTTCATACAAATGGCTGGTATCAGGAACATAAAAACGTATGGCGCTACCCCAAAAAGGATTTCCATATCCGCAAAACCGTAATCAAGTACATTGGTCTGTGGAAATACCCACATCAGTAAGCCGATTCCGGTAAGGAATACACTGATTACCACATAAGCAATCAAGGAGTTGAGAAACCCTGACACCTCTTTTCTAAACACACTAATCACGCTGACCTCCCTGTCTGGTTAATTGCTTGAACACCGACTCCAGACTGTTAGATTCTTGGGTGAGTTCAATTAAGGTCCATTTGCGATTCACCGCATAATTAAAAATAGCAGCACGGATGTCTTGCCCTTCAGGAGATACCACCAAAAAGCCTCCATCTGGTAATTGACTCACTGATTGTATTTGGGGAAGCTCAGCCAGTTCCGATTCAGAAACTTGGTTTTGGAAAGTAACTCTAATCCTCTGCTGACGGTTATCCATAGATTCATGCTGCAACTGGTCAACCGCTTTATCAGCGACTATATTACCGTTATCAATAATCACTACCCTTTGGCATATGGCCTGGACCTCTTGCATAATGTGAGTTGAAAACAATACTGTTTTCTCTTTGCTCACTTCTAGGATAAGATTTCTTATTTCGGTGATTTGATTGGGATCCAGTCCGGTTGTTGGTTCATCCAGAATTAGCACTTTGGGATCATGTATTAAGGCTTGAGCAAGTCCAACGCGTTGTCTATACCCCTTGGATAATGTCCCTATTAATTTATTCTGTTCTTTGCTAAGCCCAAACATCTCAACTACCCTACTTACCCTGTCTCTCAAATTCTTTCCCCGCATTTTATGTATATGGCCAATGAAGCCCAGGTACTCATGAACATACATATCGAGGTAGAGTGGATTATGTTCAGGAAGGTATCCAACCAGTTGCCTGACTTTCAGGGGGTGTTTGATCACATCGAGGCCACATATTTCCAGAATCCCCGAAGAAGGTGGTAAATAGCAGGTTGCTATTTTCATGGTAGTAGATTTTCCGGCCCCATTTGGGCCCAGGAAACCTACAATTTCACCCTGGTCAACGCTAAACGAAATATTATCCAAGGCCTTTTGATGGCCGAAAATCTTAGTAAGGTTTTTTACCTGGATGGACATAACACAACTGGTTGTAAAACTAGGAAGTGAAGGATTTATTTTAAAGTATAAGCATGTTTAATATTACATGCGTTGATTAATTTGCGCATATGTTTACCATTATCAGCTGTACCAATCGAAAGCTGGCCTTATCCAAAACTGTATCATCGTTTTACCAAAGACTTTTATCCCATGCCAGAGTTGAAAGTAGGGTTCTTGACTTGCAAGACCTGCCTGTTGATTTTGTAGGATCTGCTCTTTACGAAAACTCCGGTAGTAATCAGACTTTCAACGACATGACCACCATGATTAGGGAATCTGATAAGCTGGTATTTATCGTGCCAGAATACAACGGTTCGTTTCCAGGGGTGTTGAAGGCATTCATTGACGGAATGGAATATCCCAACCCGCTTAAGGATAAGAAGTGTGCTATGGTAGGCATATCCTCTGGGGTACAGGGCGGTGCTTTGGCTTTGAGCCATCTGACCGACATTTTCAACTATCTTGGCATGCATGTGCTGGCATTAAAAGTGCGAATGCCGGGCATAGAGAAGCTAATAGTTGATGGTGAAATCAAGGATAAATTGGTATTGGAACTACTTGATATGCAGATTAAGGACCTGATCGCGTTTTGAGCGGAGAGCAGGGTGCTGAGAGCGGAGAGCAGCTCAAGGCCTTTAAACAGAAAAAGCCCCACGCCACTGGCGTGAGACTTTTCCCCACTAAACATCAAAAAACCACTTAACTATCAACTATAAAAAATACCCCTAAGGGTGCTAGTCCACATTATCATGCAAAAACTTATTATGTCCCATAATCTGGTTGTCATCGTTCAACTGATACCTTGAAATGTTCTTCTCAGAACTATGAGGTACTTCATTCAAGCGAACCTCTTTTCTCAGATAAGCGGGAACATCCAGTTTTTCCTTAAAGTTGTCGGTATCAACCGGGTTGCTCATACCCCTGAATCTATTGACCCTCTCCTCAGCTTGCCTCTGTAACATTTCCCTTTTGTTTTGAACAGCATCCGATTCTTCTTCCTTCAGGAAAGCAGTCTGGAATGGATCTACTATTCTAGGCTCCATCTCATCTTCTTCTCTTTCACCGGTATTAAAATTCCACTTGAATACTTTTTCTTCAATTTCTTCCTCCGGAGCTTCTTCCTGAGTACTGGTAGTAGGTTGAGATAAACCTTCAAATGAATATGTCTTCACCGGCTGCACCTCCTCTTGATCAGCTTCCTTCTCATCGAAAAGATCGATTTGTTTACTTGAATCGAGATCGTAAACCGTTTTTTGATTTTTGGCGATACTACCCAATGAGTTATCAAACCCGGTGGCGATTAGGGTGACCCTGATACTTTCTCCCAGGTCCGGATCCACACCATGACCAAAGATCACTTCTGCATCTGTTCCAGCTACTTCCTGGATGTATTCGGTTATATCAGTGAGTTCATCCATTTGCAGTTCTGCTTCTTCCCCACTGATAATGGAAAGTAAGATCTTTTGTGCTCCGTGAATATTCTCATTGTTTAACAGTGGTGAGGCAATGGCCTCCTCTGCCGCTCTGCGCGCGCGGTTCTCACCTTCGGTGGTAGAAGAACCCATAACCGCCGCTCCAGAATCCTGCATCACTGTTTTCACATCTTCGAAATCTACGTTCACATAACCGGGAACCGTGATGATTTCAGCGATACCCTTACTGGCAGTGGTCAATACATTATCTGCTTTGGCAAAAGCTTCACTGATGGCGAGATTTCCAAAAATTTCTCTCAGTTTGTCATTCAGGATGACCAACACGGTATCGCAGTTTTGCTTTAGTTCCTCTATACCAAGGCTCGCCTGCTGCATTTTTTTCCTTCCCTCGAACCCAAATGGAACCGTGACAATGCCAACGGTTAATATGTCCAGCTCTTTGGCCACCTTTGCAATCACCGGAGCTGCCCCAGTACCAGTTCCTCCACCCATACCAGCTGTAATAAATACCATTTTGGTATGCTCATGCAGCAATTCTCTAATCTCTTCCTTATTCTCCAGGGCAGCATTTTTCCCAACTTCCGGATTGGCGCCTGCTCCCAGGCCCTGAGTTAGATGTACCCCGATTTGTAAACGATTGGGAATAGGGCTGTTGTTAAGAGCCTGGGCATCGGTGTTACAAACGATGAATTCAACATCCTTTATACCCTGGTTATACATGTGGTTTACGGCATTACTGCCTCCACCACCCACTCCAATTACTTTAATAATAGATTTGTGATGTTTTGGAATTTCGAACTTGTAGGCGTTTAGTGTCATAATTGAAAAAATTTATTTGTGGTTTTTGCTATTTATAGTCTTTGTCATCGAAGTCATCAATCAGTAGATCTTTGGTCTTGTCTAAGATGCGCTTAAAAAAATCGGTTCCGTTGTTTTCCTTTACCGGTGTATGACCAACTCCAACCTGCTGATACCGATTATCTCTTTCATCCAATGCCCTGAAACCAGACAATACCAGCCCAATACCAGTGGCATACATGGGACTTTTCACTACTTCAACTTTGCTCTTACCGAGGTGCTCGTTAGGATAACCGATTCTGGCATCCATTCCAGTCATGTATTCAAATAACTGCTTGACATTCTGTAACTGTGAACCCCCACCAGTAATGACCAGCCCTCCGGCTAATTTATTTTCATAGCCTGAGGTAATAATCTCTGTGTGAACCAACTCGATTATTTCTTCCATTCTGGCTTCAATGATGTGTGCCAGATTCTTAATAGAAATTTCTTTTGGTGGACGATTTCTCAAACCCGGAATGCTAACAATCTCATTGGGGTTGGCCTCTTCTGCTATGGCCTTACCAAAACGCACCTTCAGCTGTTCCGCCTGATGCTGCATTACAGAACATCCCTGCTTGATATCGGTAGTGATGATGTTGCCACCGAAGGGAATTACAGCAGTGTGCCTTATGATATTGTCATAGAATAGGGCAATATCAGTGGTACCACCTCCAATATCTACTAGACATACACCAGCTTCTTTCTCTTCATCACTGAGTACAGCCAGACTAGAAGCCAGTGGCTCCAGAATCAAATTATCGATCTTCAGTCCGGCCCTGCGTACACATTTATTAACATTGTTGATGGCATTGGTTTGAGCGGTGATCACATGAAAATCAGCTTCTAATTTTACTCCAGACATACCCACAGGATCCTTAATTCCATCCTCGTAATCCACCACATAGTCTTGAGGCATCACATGGATAATTTCACTTCCCGGGGGAATTACGATCCTGTACATGTCATTGGTCAACCGATTGACATCTTCAATGGTGATTTCATCATCATTGGATTTTCGTGTTATACTGCCATGATGGACCGCACTCTTGATATGCTGACCCGCAATACCCACATTAACCACGCGGATGTCTATTCCAGCTTGTTCTTCAGCCTCATGGATGGCTTTAGAAATAGCATGAACAGTTTTGTCAATATTGGTAACGATGCCTCTGATAACTCCGTCTGAAACTGCCTTGCCCATTCCCAGCACCTCCAATTTGCCGTACTCATTTTTTCGACCCACTATGGCACAGATCTTTGTGGTACCTATATCCAGGCCGACAACGATTTTATCCTTTTGCATTTTTCAACTGTATTAAATTGTTAATAGTATAAGTGTTTAGGTTTATTGATATCATTCACATACGATTTGATCGGTGTATTTCACACTAACCCTGTCATATTCATTCCACCCTTTCTTTGGTAGAATCTGCTGGAAAAATGTATCCAGTCTTGAAAATTTACTTTCGATATTTTCGGCAATACCAAATTCGATCCGCTGCATACCAACCTGAGGATACATCACAATATCACCGCTTTTGTCAATATCCAGCTGAGCAATTTGGGCACGCCAAAAAGGATCTTGGTAGATGAAGTCTATAAGCTTTATCACTTCCCCGCTCTTCTCTTCAATAATGGTGTCGGTATATTCACCAGTCACCAGTAAAACCCTGGCACTGAACTGATCAGAAAGTGGGAGCACTTCCCCCCTATCTGACAAATAGGCGTCTGGATCATTGGAGCGTACCAGTCTGGCGATTGGTGTAATTTGCTTGATTTCGATGGTTAACCTTCCTTTAAGGTTTCGGTAAACCTGTGCTTCTTCAATAAAATCATGATTCAGCAAACGGGATTCCATGGCAGTCATGCTTTCGGCAGTAATCTGGTCTCCCACGTTCTGGTCAAACTCTATCATTGCTAGAACATCCTCTTCCAGAATGAAGTAGTTATCATTCTGATTGTGAATCTTCACATCAACCAGATCAAAAACCCTAGAACTATGCTTTTTTTCAGCAAAGCCTATGGCACCCAGTAGTAGTACAAAGGCAACACCGATCTTTAAGCTCTGCATAAGACTACTCTTGCTTGTCATCTGAATCTTGATTTAATAAGTGTTTCTTTATAGGCTCGACCAGTTGATCGATATCACCAGCACCAATTGTCAGCAATACCTCTAGTGGTTTGCTCTTCAGCAACTCCATCAAATGATCCTCATTGGTTAGTTCGCAAGGAACCTCTATGCTTTTAGCGATTAGGTTTGAGCTAACACCGGTGATTGGCTTTTCCCTTGCTGGATAGATATCCAACAAAACTACCTCGTCGGCTAGTCCCAAACTATGGGCAAACTGCTCATGGAAATCTCTAGTCCTACTGTAGAGATGGGGCTGAAACACGGCTGTTATTTTTTTATCTGGATAGAGCTTCTTTACGGAGTACAGTAGTGCTTTGATCTCAACCGGGTGGTGCGCATAATCATCAATATAGACCAGGTCCGGCTGGTTGATCACGAATTCAAATCGGCGCTTAACCCCCGAATATGAAGCCAATGCTTCGCGAATTTCCTTTTCATTCAAACCCAGAGACCAGCCTACTGCAATGGCTGACATGGCATTTTCCACGTTATGAAAACCTGGCATATTTAAGTTGAGTTGCTCCATATTTAGTTTTGGCGATTGTATGTTAAAAATGAACTTGTTGTCCTGTACTTCGATATGTGTTGCTTTAAAAATTCCTTCCTCCAGGCCATAGGTGAATACCTTAACTCCAGAGGTTACATGGTCTTTCAAGAGGGGTAGTAACTGGTTACTAACGAACAGCTTTCCGCCAGGCTTGATCTTGCTTACAAACTCCCTGAAGCTTTGATGCATTTGTGATAAGTCTCCATAGATGTCCAGATGATCGGCATCCATCGCTGTTACCACTGCAATATCGGGCGATAGGGTCAAAAAAGAGCGATCAAATTCATCGGCCTCAACCACCAAGATCTGACCTGAGGCTTCCTGGCTATGAGAGAGGAAATTGCTATCATAATTCTGCGAAATACCACCGATAAAAGCGGTGCAAGGCTTGGCAGAATGTCTAAGTAAATGGCCAATCATTGATGAAGTAGTAGTCTTCCCGTGGGTTCCCGCTACCGCTACCGTGAAAAATGGCTTAGAAATAATCCCAAGCATCTGGGAGCGCTTCAGGAAGGGTAAGTGTCTAGCCTTTAAAGTTTGGGAGATCTCGTTCTCCGCCGGAACAGCAGGAGTATACACCACCAGTTTTCCTTCAGGGTCTTCCAGAAGATGTGCTGGGATGGTTTCTTTTCTATCCTCATAGCTTATGGAAACTCCCTGCTGTTCCAGAGATTTGGTAATAAAGGATGGTGTTTTGTCATAACCTGCAATTTCGATGCCTTGTTGTTGACACCACCTTGCTAAGGCGCTCATTCCAATTCCTCCTATTCCCAGAAAATATATCATATTTAACTCCTCTGTATTCAACTTGCCAATCTCAAAACTTCTGATGCGATATCACTGGCCGCATTAGGTTTGGCCATCTTTCCAATATTTTCAGTTAATGAATCTTTCCTTTGTTGGTCCTGAATCAAATCAACAGCCTGCCTGACCATTTGCTCCGGGGCCTCACTGTCTTTTACCAGTATGGCAGCTTGTTGTTCCACCAAGGCCATGGCATTTTTAGTTTGGTGGTCTTCTGCCACGTTTGGCGATGGAACTAAAATGGTTGGTTTCTTTACCAAACACAGTTCGGCAATGGACAATGCACCCGCTCTCGATATCACTACGTCTGCTGCCGCATAGGCCAAAGTCATATCTTTAATAAACTCATACAATCTAATATCCGATTGATCCGTTTGCTGAAGTTGCTTGTTGATATCCTGGTAATAGAATCGGCCCGTTTGCCAGATTAGTTGGACATCATGTTGCTTTAGCAGCCCTAGTTTACTAAGCATGCTCTGATTGATGGATCGTGCACCTAAACTTCCGCCAATAACCAATAGTACTGGTCTATTCGGATCCAGTCTGTAGAATGATAGGGCTTCTTGGCGTTTTGAGTGGGCTTCCTTCAAATCGCTGCGTACCGGATTACCAGATAAGATCAGCTTTTCCTTAGGAAAATATCGTTCCATGTTATCGTAGGCCACGCAGATCTTCTGAACCTTCTCTGCTAGCCACTTATTGGCCAGGCCAGCGTAACCATTTTGTTCTTGGATCAATGCTGGGATACCGGCCTTAGTTGCTGCATACAGTAGGGGTCCGCTGGCAAAACCACCAACACCAACCACTACCTGTGGTTTGAAGTCCTTTAATATCTTCTTTGCTTTCTGAATACTAGACCACAGTTTAAAGGGGAAGCTCAGGTTCTTTAAAGTCAAACTTCTATGTATTCCGGTTATAGGTAAGCCAATGATCTGGTAACCCACTTCTGGTATTTTTTGCATTTCCATCCTGCCCTCGGCACCTACAAATAGGATTTCAATATTCTGATTAAGGTCACGCAGGGCATTAGCAATGGCAATTGCTGGATAAATATGGCCTCCGGTTCCTCCACCTGATATGATCACTCGCGATATGTTGTTTCCCTGTTGGTCCATCAGGCAGCAGTAGAAAGGTTTCGATTCATTTTCACTTTCCTTTTTAATGGCTGATCGGGCTCTTCTTTGCTCACACTTAATATGATCCCCAAGGCTATTCCGTTAAAAAGCAGGGAGGTGCCGCCCATACTTAACAGGGGTAAGGTCAACCCGGTAATTGGGCCTAACCCAACCGCAACTCCCATATTGACTAATGCTTGCAGTACCAGAGCAAATGACAATCCGGCTGACAGTAAACCGCCAAACGCTCTATCACTTTTGGCGACTGTCCTCATACCACGATACAACAGCGTCAAGTATAGGCCAATTACCAGGATACCCCCCATAAACCCGTACTCTTCGATGATAATGGCATAGATGAAATCTGAATAGGGATGTGGCAGGAAGTTTCGCTGATCGCTTCGACCGGGTCCTTTTCCGGTAATACCACCCGTCGCTATGGCTATGTAGGATTGTTTGGCTTGGAATGGTATCTCATCTTCACTGAAAAATCGTTCTACTCGCGAAATAACGGTTTCTCCTCGCTGGCCAAATTGAACGGCTAAACTTCCTGCGAGAGCACCCACTATCAATAACATTAACAAATATTTTATTGGTACCCGACCTATAAACATGATCAGAAGACAGGTAACGAAGAGCAATAAGCCTGATGAAAAGTCGGTCATGGCGATTAAACCGCATATCACTCCGCACCACATCAACATGGGTATAAATGATTCTTTAAAGTCGGCAATGTTTTGTTGCTTTTTAGACAGCATACTGGCCAAACTGGCTATCAATGCCAGCTTTGCTAAATCTGAAGGTTGAAAAGGCTGGTTAATCAGGGGAATGGTAATCCAGCGGGAAGCCTCATTGATAGTCATTCCATATTTCCAGGTTATCAGCAATAAGGGAACCGAGATCCAGAGTGCGAACTGGGAAATTTTGGCATAGTACTTATAATCAATCTTATGGGCGATCCACATGGCCAGTAAGCTGATCATAACCAAACCGGTGTGCTTTAGTAGATAATGCTCGGTATTGCCATCCATCATTTTGTAGGCCAGGGTTCCGGTAGCACTGTATACCACCAGAATACTGAGTATGGAAAGCGCGATCACCACGAACCAAATTACGGGATCACCATGCATGTGCCGATGTGCCAGGGTTTTGATCATACCGGGATTACTTCAGAACTGCTTACTTTTTTTTTATCGTTAATTAGTTTTTTGAATTCGTCGCCTCTCTGCTGATAATCCCTGAACAAATCAAAGCTCGCGCAGGCAGGTGATAGCAAGACCACATCTCCATCTGAAGCTACTTCTGTTGCCATGGCTACCGCCAGTTCCATGCTATCTGCCTGTCGGCAAATAGGAACCTTCCCCTCAAAAGCCTCCAATAAGGGTCGGTTATCTTTACCCAAACAAACCAAGGCCTTCACTTTGGACCTGACCACACTCAATAAGGGTTGATAGTTGTTACCTTTATCTACTCCCCCAGCAATCCATACTATATGCTGATCGTAACTCTGCAAAGCATAGGAAACGGCATCGACGTTAGTAGCCTTGGAGTCGTTCACATAGGTGATACCATCTATGTTGCCCAGGAACTCCAGTCGATGTGCAGTATTTTTAAAACTTCCTAGGGCTACTACCAATCGGTGCAATGGAACATCGCACAATAAGGCTGCTAGAGATGCCGCCATAGCATTGACCATATTATGAGGGCCCTGTAAGGCTATATCGGAAGTAGAGATCTCGATAGATCCGGTTTCATCCGGCGAATTGATGTTGAAGTAAAGTTTCTCATCTTCATAGAACGCGCCAGGGTTATTGTGTCTGGCCATGGAAACCGCAAAACGAGCTGCTTCTAACTGGTGCCGCTGCATCTCCGAGGTAATGACCTCGTCATCGGAGAAATAGATAAAGCAATTCTCTTCAGTCAGATTTTGGGTGATTCGGAATTTAGAAGCAATATACTTTTGGAAATCGTTCTCATACCGATTCAAATGATCTTTGGTAATATTTAGTAGGATGGCAATATGTGCCCTAAACTTATACATAGTGTCGAGCTGAAAACTGCTTACCTCCACCACGTAGTAATCACAATTGTCCTCGATCACCTGTTTGGCCAAACTATGACCGATGTTGCCAGCCAATCCTGCCTTGATACCACAGTGTTTTAAAATATGATGGGTCAACAAGGTAGTGGTGGTCTTACCGTTGGTTCCGGTGATGGCGATAATCTTGGCGTCTGTGTACCTGGCAGCAAATTCTAACTCGGAGATAATTGGAATATTCCGTTCTCTACAGGCTACTACTATATCAGCCGTATCAGGTATTCCTGGACTCTTAACCACTTCGGTAGCAGCCAGCACTCTATCCTTACTGTGGGATCCCTCTTCAAATTCAATGGCCTGGTGTTCTAACTGCCTGCGATATCGATCCTCTATGATACCACTGTCTGAAACAAATACACTTAGACCCTTAGCTTGTGCCAATAGCGCCGCACCACATCCACTTTCTCCGGCACCTAATACTACCATGTTTTCTGACATCTATCTCAGTTTTAAAGTTGCCAATGAGAATACCGCCAGCAGCACGCCGATCAACCAAAATCGGGTGGCAATTTTAGACTCGTGGTATCCTTCCATTTGATAATGATGATGAAGAGGGGCCATCCTGAATATTCGCCGGCCCTCTCCGTATTTTTTCCTGGTGTATTTGAAGTATGATACTTGCATCACCACCGATAAATTTTCTAGTATAAATATCCCGCACAGGATTGGTATCAAAAGTTCTTTGCGTAAGGCAAGTGCTAACACCGCGATCACTGCCCCCAGGGTTAAGCTTCCGGTATCTCCCATAAAGACCTGGGCAGGAAAACTGTTGTACCATAAAAAACCTATGGCTGCTCCCACTAAGGCAGTACAAAAGATCACCAGCTCACCTGAGTTGGGCAGGTACATGATATTCAGGTATTCAGACCATATGACATTACCCGACAGGTAAGCGAAAATTCCCAATGCCAGGGCTATAATTGCTGAGGTACCAGCAGCAAGGCCATCGATACCGTCGGTTATGTTAGCCCCATTGGAAACCGTCATTACCGCCAGAATCACCACTAATACATAAACCAGCCAGGTGAGGTCTTTATCTAACCAACCCACCAGCACCTTGTAATCAAACTCGTTGTTTTTGACAAAAGGGATGGTGGTCTTAGTTGACTTGGTGTCCCTGTACTCAACTTCCAGGTTATCGGATTGATCAACGGAAACAGGTGTTTGAAATTCACGAATCACTACATCAGGATGAGCATACAGTACAATCCCAACGATCAGACCGAGCCCCACCTGACCACCGATTTTAAATCTTCCTTTAAGACCGGCTTTATTTTTCTTAAATACCTTAATGTAATCGTCAATGAAACCTACCAGGCCCATCCAAATTACCGCCACCAGCACTAATTGAACGTAGATATTATCAAGTCTGGCGAAAAGCAAGGTAGGAAAGACAATGGCGGCTATAATGATCAATCCTCCCATGGTAGGGGTCCCACTCTTCTCCATTTGTCCTTCTAAACCCAGGTCTCTAACGGTTTCACCTACCTGTTGCTTATGCAAATAATCAATGATGCGCTTGCCAAAAGCGATGGTAATAAGGAGGGACACGATGATTGCCATCCCCGCTCTGAAGCTGTGGTATTGAAATACCCCCGCTCCAATCAAATCATACTCTCGGTCTAAAAAATCAAATAAGTAATACAACATACCCGTTACACAACATAAAAAATAGCACTCGTCTAATCTTCAGCCCCTCCTTTTACCAATTCCATCATTTCGGTTAATACCACTTTATCGTCAAAATCGTGACGCACTCCTTTTATTTCCTGATAAGTTTCATGACCCTTGCCTGCTACCAGGATAATATCCTTCTCATCTGATAGTGCACAAGCGGTTTTTATAGCCTCTCTGCGATCAACAATACTCAGTACTTTCTTAAGATAAGCTGCATTGATGCCCTGCTGCATATCCTTCAGGATCTGCTCAGGTGCTTCATCTCTGGGATTATCGGAGGTTAGAATCACTTTGTCACTGTATTTGCATGCAATATTTGCCATCAACGGCCTCTTTTCTTTGTCACGATTGCCCCCACATCCCACTACCGTAATCAGTTGCTCCTGACCAGTGCGAAAAGCCCTTATGGTAGTCAATACTTTTTCCAAGGCATCAGGGGTATGGGCATAGTCTACTATAGCGGTTACTCCTGAGCCAGTGGTAACTTGATCGAACCTTCCAGGTGCCGGACCCAGGTTGGAAAGTTGTCTCAATACCTCCATACCTTCTTCTCCCAGCATCATTGCTACTCCGTAAGCTGCTACCAGATTGTATGCATTAAATTCTCCAATCAGTTTGAACCAAACCTGCTCCTGATCAATTATCAGTTCCAAACCACTAAGAGTGTTGGAAATTATTTTTCCTTTGAAGTCCGCAATCCTTTTTATGCCAAAGGTAACTTGACGTGCCTTGGTATTTTGAAGCATGATCAGCCCTCGCTTGTCATCTACATTGACCAAAGCAAACGCATCTGCAGGAAGATCATCGAAAAGCTTCTTCTTAGCAATAATGTAATTCTCAAAGCTTCCGTGATAATCAAGGTGATCGTGTGAAATATTGGTAAAGACCGCACCAGCAAATTTGAGCCCTTTTATTCGTTTCTGATCAATAGCATGACTACTCGCTTCCATAAAACAGTAGGTGCATCCGGACTCTACCATGGTGCTTAGCAACTCATTCAGGGTAATGGCATCCGGGGTAGTTAAAGTAGCTGGTAGAACCTGTTCATTAATCCGGATATCAACGGTGGAGATCAATCCTACAGGGTAGCCAAGACCTTGAAAAAGTTGAAACAACATGGTGGCAGTACTGGTCTTACCATTTGTTCCTGTAATACCCACCAGTTTTAATTTGGTGGATGGATTACCATAGAAATTCCCTGCCACCAATCCCAATGCTTCTGAGGTATCAGCAGTGGTAATGTAAGTAACATCAGGGCTCAGGTGAGCGGGCATATAATGACTAAGGATGGCTATAGCACCGTTTTCAATGGCTTTTTCGATGAACTTGTGGCCATCCGTCTCCTTCCCAGCGATAGCCACGAATAACCCGCCGGATTCTACCTCTCTGGAATCGATATGTAGGCCGTTGATATCAATATCCATGCTACCTGAAACAGATTTCAGAGATACTTTGTATACAATTTCCTTTAGTACCGGCATTAGCTCAATTCCAATATTATCTTTGATCCAGATGTTACTTTTGCGCCTTGTTTTAAGGACTGACGGGTAATTCTCCCCTTACCTCGATAGGCAACCCTCAAACCCTGATTTTCTAGTATTGGTAGGGCATCTCTTAAGGTCATACCCACTACATTTGGCACCTTATCAGGTTGAATTTCATTCTCTAACCACTTGACAGAGTTATAATTTCTTTTGGCCAGTACCCAGTCCTGAGTGGTACCAGCATGATTCGAGACCCCCAGTGTATTGCATATTAACTGCAAGTCTTGCAAGTTTCCGGAGCGTATCACTGGGAAAACTCCTACTTCGGCAGTATATGATGGATTAAAAAGTCTATGCATATCAGAATCCCGGCTGTATATATTATCGGCTATCTCTTTAAAGACAGGCGCTGCTACATCACTGCCGTATTGATTGTATCCCTTGGGATTATCAATTATTACGATACAACTATACTTCGGGGCGTGGGCCGGAAAATACCCAGCGAATGAAGTGTAATATGCCCGTTCATATCCTCCTCCTGGTTTCACTTTTTGAGCAGTTCCAGTCTTTCCAGCTATGCGATAATCACTATCTTTTATATTTGAGGCAGTACCCTCTTGTACCACCAACTCCAGCAGTTGTTTTACTTTAACCAAAGTAGATTCAGAACAAATAGATGGCCTAATTACCTCAGTGTGGTATTCTTCCTGAGTTACTCCCGCTTTACTTATTCGCTTGACTATGATTGGCTTCATCATAGTACCTTGATTGGCTACGGCATTATAAAGAGCCAGGGTGTGTAAGGGTGTCAATTTCAACTCGTATCCGATAGACATCCAGGGAAGTGTTACACCACTCCAGCTGTGGTCACTAGGACTCTTGATGTACGGGGCCCCAGTCCCTTTCATTTGAAACTGCAG
>JANQPK010000206.1 GCA_028289505.1 Cyclobacteriaceae bacterium | reverse complement strand
AGTTTGTGCAGCCTCCGATATTTTTTAATGAGCAGCAGGTGGCCAGCGTATCAAGTGGTCAATACGCTGAGGATTTTAGAGTGTTGAATGATAAACATGAAGCGGTGTTTACCGAGAAACGAGCTAAGATTGAGCAGCTGATTGTGGCAATTGATGGTGACCAGGCGGATGAGGTAACGGTGCTAAGTCAGCAGGTTAAGCAATTGGAACAGGAATCAAAACAAATACACCAGGAAGTGACCGACCTAATTGTGGCCAATGACCCTGAAGCTGAGACCAAAGACGCCGATTATATCTTTATTGGTTTTGTTACAAAGTATTTACCCCATGGTTTAATAGGATTGTTATTGGCGGTGATCTTTTCAGCCGCTATGTCCTCGACCAGTTCAGAACTCAATGCCCTGGCATCAACCACCATAATCGATTACTACAAGCGTCTGATCAAGAAAGATGCCTCTGCTAGACACTATTTGAATGCCTCTAAGGTATTTACCGCTTTATGGGGAGTTTTTGCCATCTTATTTGCCCTTTTTTCATCACTGGTGGATAATCTGATCCAGGCGGTCAATATCCTAGGATCCCTGTTCTACGGGGTTATACTGGGCATATTTGTGCTGGCTTTTGTTTTTAAATATGTCAAGGCCAATGCGGTATTTATTGCAGCTATACTCGGTGAAATATTGGTGGTTTCAACCTGGTTGCTTAATGAAAATGGCGTAATTAACCTCTCTTTCCTATGGTTAAATTTAGTGGGTTGCGCAGTAGTTATACTTCTTGGTTTGATCTTTCAGGCTTTTTTGACCGGTATCCCCACCACAAAAAAAGAGAGCCATCTCTAATAAGAGAGGCTCTCATAATAACTTACTTAGGTTAATTATTGTTGTTTACTCCAAGTATCGATTAGGTTTTGATTTGCCTCGATATAACCGAAATCGTCCGCAGCGGCTTTGGCTACTTCGGTTGATTGTTGTGCTGCTTTTATGGCTTCTGGATATCGTTCCATCTCACCAAGTATTCTGGCTTTAGTTTGGATATTCCAAAAGGCATTCGGATTGATCTCAATAGCTTTATTCATCCAGTCCAAGGCCTTATCAAGATCCTTACCTTGTGATAGATAGTAGCTGGCAGCTTGTGAGTAGTTATTGCCCATACTAGCCATTGGATTTTTCATGTAGTTTTCTATTTGAGCACTCACTACTTCATCTGTCTTTACTCCTAATTTCACGGGTACATAGTATTCTCCCCACACCAAAGCCACTGTTGCACCATCATTGGTAATATCACCAATATGAATGGTAAAATTTTCCACCGACATAGGCAGGGTTTGAGCTTGTACTGTGGCCTTTGCCACCTCTTTGCTTTTATCATAGGCTCCGACGTTTCCACCAAGGGTAGGATCGCTGTAGAGCATTACACTCCACTCGGTTTGACCAGGAATACTATATATCGCATATTGCCCTGCCGGCACTTCCTGGCCTTCCCAGGTAACATCGTGGCTGAATGAGATTTTGGTGCTGGCATTAGCTCCAGTTCGCCACAATCTCCCAAATTTTTCAACATCAACAAAAAGGGTTCGGCCCTTTTTTGCGGGTCTTGAGTATTCAAGCTTTACATCCGTTATTCCCACTTTTTGATGCATTTGTGCAAAAGGGCTGGCTGAAGGATATTCGACTTGTCCAAAAGCGGGGGAACCAAAAAATACTAATGCGATCAACGCCATAGTTGAGGTAAGTAGTTTATTCATTTTTCTTATTAGTTAGTTTAAAACAAGGGCAGGGAAGTTACAGCTTGTGATAGTAAATTACAACCGTCTATTGCACACCCCCTGGGTTAAATAATTACGTACCACACATGTCAAGGTTACCTGAGCATTTTTATCAATCCCACCACGTGGTTACCGTAGCTAAAAGCCTTATTGGACAGAAATTAGTTAGCAAGTTTAGAGGTCAGATCACTTCCGGTATCATCACTGAAACCGAGGCATATCATGAAAACGAAAGAGCCTGTCATGCCTACAATGGTCGTCACACTCAAAGAACCAGTATACTGTTTGAACCGGGAGGGATTTCCTACGTGTACTTATGCTATGGAATTCATTATCTGTTTAATGTAACCACCGGCAAAGGAGAAGTAGCAGAAGCGGTACTGATCCGCGCCATTCAACCTTTGGAAGGTATTTCGCTTATGTTGCAGAGAAGATCAATGCTTAGACCAACACCCAGTTTATCGAATGGCCCGGGGAAACTTACTAAAGCCTTGGGTATTACATTGGCAGACAATGGAAAGTCTTTAGTAAACGGTGATGCCGTCTGGATTGAGGAGCATTCAGCACACAAAGTTCAACAAATATCTACATCTACCAGAATAGGAGTGGACTATGCTGAAAAAGATGCTTTACTACCATGGCGGTTTTTTCTAACAGGCAGTAAATGGGTGAGCAAAAGCTAGTCAATAATATTTTTTTATATTATCTCTATTTCTTGGTAATTTGCAATCGTTCACAAAACTGAACTATGATCAATAGGTTTGCGGTAAAAGTATTGGTTTTCAGTGTTATATGGTTTTCTTGGAGCTCCTTAACTGCCCAGGATGATCAGGAGAACCTGGGAAGTAATATCAATACAAAATACAATGAGCTGGATCCAGTGGTAAGTCCTGATGGTAAAAAGATATACTTCACCAGGAGCAAACATCCAGATAATATCGGAGGTAAGAAAGACCCAGGCGATATCTGGGTAGCGGATCTGTTTACAGCACAGCCAGAAAATGCCACCAACTTAGGCGCCCCCATTAATACTGATGACTTAAACGCAGTAATTGGATTCTCCAATGATGGACAAATAATGTACCAGCATTCCCTGAACAAAAGGAAAGAGGGTGGAGTATCCTTCTCAAGAAAGACTGCCAGTGGTTGGAGTAAGCCGCAACCGATGCCGGTTGAGTTCTTTCACAATAAGTCGGACCTGCAATCAATGAGTATATCCAATGATGGTAAAACAATCATTATGTCACTGGAGTCATACTCTACTTACGGAGCGGAAGACCTTTATGTCAGCTTTTACCAGAATGATGGGAGTTGGAGCGAGCCCAAAAATTTAGGACCCACAGTGAATACACAA
>JANQPK010000202.1 GCA_028289505.1 Cyclobacteriaceae bacterium | reverse complement strand
TTTGAATGCTGGTCTTGGCCTCCTCAACCTGTATAATAGACTGTTTTACATCCACTTCGGATACGATGCCTGCATTAAAACGCGCCTGCACTAAATCGAGGTTGTATTGCCAGGTTCCCAGTGTCTGTTCGGACACTCCCAGCCGGTTGTCCAGATCTCTCAGTAATAGATAGCTTTGAGCGATACTGCTTACTATTAAAAGCGTGAGTCCACGGTAGGCTTCTTCGGTGGCCAGATAATCCTGAAAAGCTGCTTCGGTGAGATTGCGGTAGCGACCCCATATGTCAAGTATCCAGGAGGCATTGATCAAGGCATTACCTGCTAATTTTGAATCTGAACTTTCTTGGGTATCAGCAGTAAATGTACCCCCTGCTCCATAGTTAATCCTGGGATTCAGGTTGGCTCTTACTATCCCAATTTGGGCTTCGGCTTGTCTGATACGAGCTACCGCCGCATTGAGGTCTCGATTATTGGCTATTCCAACCCTGATCATGTTCTGCAGCACGGTATCCTGGAACAACTCCCACCAGGGCATATTCGCTACTGATTCTCCAGCTAGTGGCCCTGCTCTGAAAGTTGCTGGTGCTTGTACCTCTGGCCTGGCATAAGATTTGCCTAATTTACAGCCTGATAGTATACTCAAGCATATGAAAATGACAAAGACTGGATATTTGGCTTTTATCATCATTTACTTCCTCTCAGCTTTGCCGCTAACCCAAAAGCCAATACCACATAGATAACTGCAGCCATGATTTGCATCACCCTGGACCACACAGCCCCGCCCGCCCCTTCACTATTTGAGGTTGTCACCGAACAGGTAATCAGCAGAAAGGTAGAAAAGGCCATACCATAAACCGGAGCAAATGGACTTTGACCAAATACATACTGACCAAAAATCAGTCCTGCCAGCAAGGTCAGTAGCAAAAGATAGCCGTAAACCGGAACAATGGTCAGGATCTCATAAGTCAATATTGCTGCCAATCCGCCAATAGTATTTCCAATAATCATCGCTTTCCCTTTCTTCCAATCCTTGGCAAACCCCGGTTGCATGGAAAGCAGAGCAGTAAACACCAGTATCAGTAATGCGTTGGGAAGGTCGGCAAAATAAAAGATCAGGTATACTGGCATGATCACCAGTGTACTGGTGAGGGCAGTGATAAACCGATCAAAGTCACTAGCTGGGGCGGCTGTTTTCTGTGATGGTGCAGCCGTTGAATGGTTTTCAGGAGCTGGAGGAAAGATCAGGTAAATCACCCAAACCACCAGTATGGCACAGGCAGCATTCCATATCAGGCTGTAGGCTACTATCATGGTAAGTAGTCCGGATTGCAAAGCAATGTAGGGTATCAGTAGTACTGCTATCAGTAACCATACTTTGACTAGAGGATTAAATATGGGACCTCGAGCATAAAAAATATGAAAAAGCAGCAAGAATGTGATCAAGATGTGAATGGGAGGCATCGGTAGAAAACAGTATGCCAATGTTAACCCCACCGCACATGCTACTATAACAGAAACTACGAAGAACAACCCTCCTTTAAGTGCTGGAGGCTTTCCTCCTGGTGCCAGAAAACTAAGTGATAGCACCGGTAATACCTGTGCCATCGGCCAGGCGAAACCCATAGCAACTGCTACTAAAATTGCCGATCCCACGGCGTATCTAAGTATGGGTCTGTGTGCCTCTTTGTTTAAGGTAATTGCAGCCATAATATTAACGCAGGTAAGACAGCCATCCGTTTAATCTCAATCTGAACCTTCCCAAAAAGTTGAGAATGGGATGAACGCCTGTATAAACCACAACATCAGCTTGTCCCCCAAGTCTGCGATAAGGCATTACTTCCTGGTTGTCCATAGATATGATCACCGGGAAGCGCTGTGGATCCCTTAACCAACCACTGGTGCCTTTAACATCAGGAAGTTTACCGCGATCCGAAGCACCGGAACTCACACCATATCCCAGAGACCGAACGGTGCCTTTGAAAATCTTTCCCGGGGCCACATCCAGGATAAACTCTACCTCATCACCTTGACTCATATTGGATAGGTTGTTTTCTTTTAAATCGGCTTCAATCCATAGGTCGGTAGAAGTTACCAACATTGCCAATGGCTGTCCTGGGGAGGCAAAGTATCCGATATCCACATTGTAACTTTCGATTACTCCGTTTGCTGGAGCCACGATGGTGCTGTAGACCCGATTGAGATGTGCTTGTTCCAATGCCACTACTGAAGACCTTACCTGGGGGTTTTCTGGTCCTGATACGCCTAATTGCTGCTCTGCTTTTTCCAAATCTGCCTCCGCTGAAGCTACTTGCTCTACTGCCTGCATCAACGCTGTTTCTGCAGCATCTCGATCCGCAAGTGATAGTGCTCCTGGATTCTCTTGTAAGACACTCTGAACCCGGTTATTGTTGCGTTCAGCTCGATCCAGCTGTGCTTTGGCAACTCCCAGTCTTCCGGCGGCTGATTGCACGGTGGCGGTTTTAGCACCTACCTGTTGCTGAGTATTCTCCAACCTGGCCTCAGCACTTCGGATCGCCAGGTCGAAGGGACGAACATCTATCTGGCATATGGTGTCACCAACCTTGACCGGGGTATGCAGCCTCACCTTGATGTCTGTAATGTAGCCAGATACATTGGATGCCACCGGGATTGCCAGCCCCATAATGCGTGCCTGATCGGTATAAGGGGTGAGGCGATCGGACGCCACATATAACACGAATACCACTAAACATACTACTAGTACCCCGATAGTGAGTGTACGAACTGGTTTGTTGCTTTGAGACTGCCCCGATTCAGGGTGATCTACTGCCGGACTCTCTTCCATACTCAAAGTTTTATAGCGATTCTGCCACAGCCTCCTCTTCTGTGCTTTCAATCCAAGTTGTAAATAGCTGATACCCGATGGATAAAACAATAGCCCCTGTAAACAGACCAATGAATCCGGAAAGTATGAATCCTCCGATAGCTCCCAGGAAGATTACCAGCATAGGCACTGGTGCACCTTTTCCCAGAAGGATGGGCTTCAATATATTGTCCGATAGTGAGGCTAGCTTTATCAGTATGGTCCAGATGGTAGCCATGGTGGCGGAGGTTGCGGAAAACAAATAAATTATAATCGGAATTGAGACCAATGTGGGGGGCAACTGGATTATACCCAGAAACAGTACCAGTACTGTCCAAATTGCTGCATAGGGAACTCCTGCTAACAAGAAGAGTATTCCCAGCAGAAAGGATTGTATCACGGCTACTCCCAGGATTCCCTTGGTAACGTTCTTAATGGTTTTATCAGATAGTTCCGCGAACTCATCACCTCGTTTGCCTACCAGTTTCCTGAAAAACTTTCTCGAAAAATCTTCCGTCCCTTTAGTGGCTAGTAACACCCCGGCAATGATAAAAGCCACAACAATCTGCAGCACCGCAGCGCCTACGCTAACCGCTTTAGCCATGATCCATTTTCCAAATTTTGCTACTTGTTCACTGTAGGTAGTGAGAAACCGCTCAAGATTACTGGAGGCAGTAGACCAGGCGGCATAGACCCTTTCACCAATCAAAGGCCAATCAGCCACTTGATCGGTGGGAGGAGGTACCTTGAAGGATCCCGTTTGTAAGCTATGGCTGACTTCCTTAATATTGGATACCAGGGCATTCACTGCATAGTATGAGGGGACGATAATAATGATGAGAAAAATGATCACTAGCACCGCTGAGGCCCGAGTTGGAGTGCCGAGTTTGCTCAGCAGACTCTTGTAAAGTGGCTCAATTGAAATTGCAATAATGATGGCCCACAAAACTATGCTAGTAAACGGCAGCAGAATGCTCAGACACCAGGCGATCAGAATGAATAGAATAATCAACCTGATGGTTACCTCTATACTAGTTGAGACGGTTTTTTGTAATTGGGAATCGCTCATAATCAAAGATTTATTTCGGATAATTTAAGTAAAGTTTTAAACTATTGAAATTTTTGCTGACTGCTACATACCTTTATTGCTTCCACAGTGTCTAATGAAACTAGTAGCCCAAGCAGTTGATTCTATTCTTGTAAAGGGGGGAAAACGAATCGTATTGGTTTGTACCGTGGCGTTATCAATTTCATCCTATTTTATTTTTACTACATTCCCTCCGCCCAATTTTAATTTCTACTTAAATAGTCATGCAGCTGATTATCATCCTGATGAAGGGGTCTGGACGGCAGCTGGTAAGTACTACTTTGAAAAATTCTTCCTGGATAAAGACTGGAGCTATGAAACCTGGGATACCAAGAAGTTTGGAAATTTCGGTAATCGCAATCCGGTTTTAGTCAAATGCTTTGTTGGTGCATCTTTATTTATCAATGGCGAGGTTACATCTGGAGAAAGCATACCTGGATTTGATTTCGAGCAGATGGATTGGGAGGTGGTGCGTGATTTGAGACCTCCGGAGGCCGTCCTAGATGCTGCACGTGTCCCAATAATGATAATGGGCATCGCCAGTGTCCTTCTACTATTCCTGTTGATCAGATCATTCACAGGATCATGGCTTTTAGGTCTGTTAAGCGCACTGGTGTTGAGCTTACAACCCCATGTGATCTCCTTTAGTCAAAAGGTAATGAATGATATCCCCGCTGTTTTTTTTGGTTTAGCAGCTCTATGGGTATCCTTTATTGCCTTAAAAGAGATATTGGTTTGTGCGAACAAAGGACTGGTTTTAAGATCATTTGCGATTGGAGCAGTGGTTGGTCTCGCAGTTCAAACCAAGCTAAGTACATTATTGGTAGTGATTGCCATAGTAGTTTGGAGCGCCTTGGAATTGATTTTAACGGTTAAGGAAAAAGGTGTAGCTGCTGTTCATATTAAGAAAATTCTGCTTGCTTTAATGTCCTTCGGATTAGTTTTGAGTCTAATCTGGATTTTACCAAATCCTCTGCTATATCAACAAACATTAAAGAATACCTATCGTATTTTTAGTCTCGGTAAGAAGGTCAGGTCAAACCCGTCTGCCCTGGAAGCACAAAAGAATTCCACCATGCAAAAGCGCTGGGAAAGCCTGATAGCTAATGGACCGGACCGATCTGGCATTTTCGGATATTATTTAGGATTACCGAGTAGTGTTGACAAAGTAACGATGTTGCTAGGTATTTTTTTGTTTGCGCTACTATTCAGTCGTTCTAAAGCCTATGCGCAAAAAAGAGGCTATGCATATTTGGGTATTTGGATGCTAATCACCACTGGAGGGATACTATTTTGGACCCCATTCGATTGGCCTAGATGGTATCTTCCGATGTCACCGGTTTGGGCCACACTTCAAGCAATGGGTATGGTATTGGTTTTGGCGATAGCATATCATTGGTTGAGGCCTTGGCTAAAACCTGCGATAGAAAGGTTTGGTGGCAATGTTTAGCAGATCCCGGTCTCCTTTACTGTCTCCGTAAGCATAAACCTCCTGGTAATCCGATAAATCCAAATACTCATTTAATCGGTTAACCTTCTCTATCCCGTAGCAGTTTTTACCCTGGATTCTACCGGTTACTTTCCCTTCCCTGACTTCCATTTTTGTGGCCAAAAGTTCCAACTTTTGTTTCTGACACCAATCATTTAGCCAATCCTCCACTGAAGCCGATATCACCAAAGTTCGATCACCATTCTTTTGATGGTAGGCTAGCTTTTTCATGGCTTGGTCACTTAGTATCCTGGGAATGATTCGATCTGAAAACTGTTTGCATGATTCCTGGAATGCTTTAGTCGGGGTGCCCTTAAAAAAGTAGATCAGCAGCATTTCTTTAGCTTTCCAGTTAGGAATGATTCTAAGCCAAAAGAACACCATCACCGGGGAAAACAAAGCAAGTTTTATCCACATACTGAGCGGCCCATGGTGAAATTTCAGGAACTCAAACAAGGAGTCCTTAGTAGTTAAGGTACCATCAAAATCAAACACCGCTAAATTCATCACATTTTCAGCCTTTTAAATACAGTTTCTGGAAGTTGTCGTATGATGAACATAATGAATCGCCACATCTTCAAAACATAGATTGTATTTCGCTTACTATTAGCGCCACGGAAGACGGCCTTTGCTACCTGATTGGGTTGAGCAGTCAACCAAGGGTTCAGTTCGAGGTGTTTGGTCATCTTGGTATCCACAAATCCCGGTTTGACCGTCAAGACATGGCAGCCAAAATGAAACAACTCGTTTCGCAATCCTGACAGATAACTGGTGAAAGCGGCTTTTGAACTACCATAAATGTAATTACTCTGTCGACCCCTTTCTCCAGCTACTGAACTCAGCCCAATAATAGTGCCTGCTCTATTTTTCTTGTACCGCTCTGATATAAGATTTAATATTGACACTGCACCGGTAAAATTAACAGTGATAATTTTTAGGCATTCTTCGGTATTCTTTTTAGCAATTGATTGATCACCAAGGTACCCGAAGGCACAAAGTGTAATATCTGGTAAGGGGTCCAAAGAACCCACAAGGTCATGATGAGATTGAAGCTCTTCTGCGTCAAATGGTTTAATTTCAACTACGCCATTGTACCTGATTTGAAGGTCGCTCTTTACAATACCTAATCTTTCAAGATTCCTAGCCGCCAGTACTACCTGATATCCGTTCGAAAGGTATTCTTCAGCGATGGAGATCGCGATATCTGATGTGCCTCCAAGTATTAGAATTGAACCCATTATCCAAAGAGCCTTTCAGATTGAAATGATGAAAAAGACCTTTTTGGGACGTATTTATCCAGTACATTGATAAACTCTCCTAGGTTCGGGTAAGAAGCTTTGAACACTTCAGCATCCATTCTTGCATCCTTGGTTAGGTATAACCTGCCATGATATTTCAGCACCAGCTCATCAAGTTTGTTCAGGAATTTCAACAGACCAGGTCTAAAGGGAAAATCGAGTGCCAGTGTGTAGCCTTCCATAGGGAAGGATAGCATTCCATCCTGTGGTCCGAATTGCTTTAGCACTGCTAAAAACGATCCGGAACCCTGGTTTCTTATTTTTTCCATTATTTCAACCAATCCCGCTCGACTGGTGCTCAAAGGCAGTACAAACTGATATTGGATGAAACCATGCTTGCCATACATTCTATTCCAATTATTAATGGCATCCAAAGGGTAGAAAAACTGATCGAAGTATGTTTTATCTTGTTTGACCTTTCCCAGGATCTTGTGATAATATAGTTCATTAAAGGATTTCACAGATAGTCCACTCAACATGAATGAAGGTAAGTCTAGCGGAATGTTCAATTTGGAACCTTGCAATAGTTTTAATGCTTCTGGTTTTTGCTTTGCGTTTAGCTCATTTAATGTTGTGTGTTCTCCAGCCATCATGATACTCCTGCCAAAGGAGTTACCGCCTTTTAGACAATCGATCCAAGCCATTGAATAGGTGTGATTACTGTACTTTTCGAACAGTTCAAAAGCTTCATCAAGGTTTCTGGCCTTTTCTTGAACCCTGGTGATAAATACGGATTCGATTTTTTTTAATTGGAAGGTTACTGAGGTGATTATTCCAGTAAGCCCCATTCCTCCGCAGGTGGCATGAAAAAGGTCCGGATGTTCTTTAGCGCTACAGGTATAATGGAGACCTTCACCACTGTAAATCTCAAACTCGATTATATGCTTTGAGAAAGAACCTTCGGTATGATGATTCTTACCATGAATGTCAGAGGCAACCGCGCCACCCACTGTTATAAACTTTGTACCCGGGGTGACCGGTAAAAACCACCCATGAGGAACAATGATGTCCAGAATGTCAGAAAGTTGCATTCCGGATTGGCATTTAAAGATGCCCTGTTTCTTGTCAAAAATCAGGGCCTTATCAAAGGTAATGGTAGAGATAACCTGGGAGGAGAGTGAGGAGTCACCGTAGCAACGTCCATTTCCACGTGCAATGCAAGGCTTTGAAGTTAGCTCATCAAGTTCTTCTAAGTAGTATAGCGGAAGCAGGTCGACATCTCCCTGAGGGTACCTGCCCCAATTGAAAACCTTTTGTCTCACGACCTGCTATATCTTCAGAATGTATAAGATGGTAAAAAAACTGACCAGCCAAAACAAAATAGTAATGTGGATAAACCGATCGGTATAGATGATATTAACCGGGGAGCCCCCACTATTCTCAACCAAGATGATTTGCAGGTATCTCATTAAACCGGTCACTACGAAAACTCCAGTTAAATAGAGGTAATTCGAATCCAGTCTTTCCACAACTTCCGGAGAAATGGTGTACAACATATAGGCCAGAATTATCATCCCTGACAGCATAGAAATCACCGTGTTTACAAAATCCAGGTTATAATGATTAATGGTGGTTCGAAGCACCTTACCGGTCTTAATAAATTCCAGAATGTCGTCTCTTCTTTTGGTGACTACTATAAATAAGGAAAGCAGAAAAACCATGATAACCAGCCATCTGGAGATTGAAACATTTGCTGCCACACCTCCAGCCATCACCCTTAGAATGAAGCCCATGGCCACAATAATCAGGTCCACAATGGATATTTTCTTAAGGCCCAGAGAGTAGCCCACATTCATTAGAACGTAGGTTAACAATATCAGAATAAACCAGCTTGGAAGTAATAGTCCCACTATCAATCCCGATAGTAACATGAATACCATCAGACCTAGAGCGAATCTGGGATTTATTAACCCGGCCGCCAGAGGTCGGTATTTTTTGAAGGGGTGGAATTTGTCTTCCTCCCTGTCCTTGTAATCGTTTAAGATATAGATGGCACTAGATACCAGACAAAATGCCCAGAATGCAAAAGTTACGTTCAGAAATTTTTCAAAGTTGTAGAGTTCGCCACTAAAGAAAATCGGAATAAATAAGAAAGAGTTTTTTATCCAGTCCTTTACCCTGATTAGCTTGGCAAAATTCTTTATCCTAACGACTAAATTGATTGAATAGTCCACCTGAGATATAACTGTAAGGATTCAAATCTATCAAAAAACCCCTGAGTTAATCCTGCGAAAAAAGGGTAAAAGGTACCTGAGTAAATTGCAAAGTGAATCTTATCGGATGTACCAGCTCAAACAGGGCTTCCAAGCAGATAAAGTTTGCGACCTCCCGGTCCGGAAATAGTATTTTTCTGCCAGCGGTAACCCATAGAGTCTATGCTTGAGAGCAATATATCCAGGTCCTTCAGAGTATAGGTTCTGGCATTAGAGACTGCACCATCCCAGGCGATGACCAGTGGTAAGATCGGAATCAAGTAGGTAAACAGTAGCTGGGTAAAGGTCAGTGGACGCACCATTGGAGTTAGTAGTAAGACCGTCAGGATATTAAAGGGAATTGCAATCCACCATAGCCATTTGGGAAAGCTGTTATCACTGATTTCATAAATCAGGATGGGGTACTTGTTGAGTGCAGCATTACTTAAAATTGCTGATGCATGTGCGGGAGCCATATGATGGAAGCTGCATATCAGGGTGAAAATACCTAAGGTGTCACCAGTGGGGGATCGGGCATCTGTGGGTTCAATTCGATACTCAATACTTGGATCAGGTCCATCATTTATTTTATGAGCTGCATCCTGATCCGGATACAGGTCCGTTAAGGTTAGTTTGAGGTCTGGATACCCGTATTGGTTTTGAAGTATTGATAACACTTCAGGCATTGGCCCGCCGCTACCTGAGCATAGATCGATAAGATGTCGACGAGGTGTCTGGTTTAGAAAACCTGCCAGTAGTTCAGATATCTGAGCACTAGATCCCAATAATCTGTGTACGGTATTGATATATCGAGTCATACATGGTCTGAGCCATTTTGGAAATAACTTCGAATCTTCGAACTCAAATAGCTGTATCCTTTTCACAAATTATAAGGGCTTGTTTTCACTGATACTGGCCTTTGTGATCATAGGTGATAACCCGGTAGTGATCTTTAAAATAATCTACCTGCTTGTAGAACATGTGCCCACTCCATAGCAGGCCATGAGACAACTCTACGGTTTCAGTACCAGTGCCGTGGGACTGGTAGAAGTAGTTAAAGTGATTAATCTGAATATGTGGCATCAGACTTGTTGATCTAATATCTTAAACGGCAGGTTATCTGGTCGCTGTAGCCAATTGTCTGCCGGCCATTCGGCTGCACCGTCTACGGTATGCAATACCAAAGCATGTCTTGATTTTCTGGATCGATTAGGAGTGCTCATATGGACAAGTGCACCATGTAGTATAATAAGTGAACCACAGGCTACCTCCAGCGGCACCATCTGATTTAGATTCCACTGGGGGCCAGCTTCACCAATAAAGAAGGTTTCGGTCCCTTTAGCATTTCTTACGAACCTCAGGGATTCCAGCTCAGATTTATGAGAACCAGGGATGGCCATCAGGCATCCATTCTCCAAAGTAGCGTCTTCAAGGGCCATCCAAAAACCTGTACAACTTGGGGGGTTGGTGTAGAGGAAGGTGCTGTCTCGATGAGGTGCCACTTTCCCGCCTATACCCGGTTGTTTGAATATGTACTGACTTTGGGCGATAGAGGGAGCCTCGATCCCAATTTGATGACAAATCACTGTCAGCTCTTTTTTATAAGAGATGAGGTAAAATACCGGATCCAGGTCATGCAGCGCATGTCCGATCTTATTGATGGATAGTTCCTTAGGTTGTTTTAGTTGCCCTTGTTTATCGAAGGCTGCTTCTTCAAAGAAGCAATTGATGCGGCTGGCACTTTCAACAAAATAGCTAGTGGAGGTAACACTGTGATCCGTAGTACTGAAGACCGAAACTTCAGATGAATCAAATCTATCGATAATAGAAGTTATCTGTTTTCGAGCGCTAGCGACTTCATCTGATGACAGATAGTTCGGCAGGATAAGATATCCATCCTTTTGAAACTGGGCCAAGTCTGTTGGTGATAACATTGGGTACTGGCAAGCTACCACTAAAAATACCAAATTTACCTTCCATGGAATATTATTTTCGACATCGGCAAATATCTAGTAATTAGCTTGTTCCAAAGAATACCATTGACATGAAAATTAGAATTTACCTCAGTTTAGCTACCTTGCTTTTTTCAGTAATGGGTGTTATTGCCCAGAAGAAAGTAATCAAATCACAGGATGATGTTCCCAGATTCACCTACGAAATTCCCACCAGTGCCTCTGAAGTATTCACCTCAAAAGCAGCAATGGATAAGGTGGTGAATCAACTGGCTCATGATTATGAAGGTTTACTGAGCGAATATGATATTCAGGACAATACCTTGTTGAAAGGTATTTATGGAACCCTGAAAAACATTGATCTCTATAAAGGTAATTATGATGAGGCCACGGAAAAGTTGAAGGCCATAAGAAAACTTCAGGAAAAGCCTTCGGATAAATTGATGAGTGGCTTATCCAACATGGCTTATCTGAAAGCCCTCAAAGAAACCAATTACCAGAAGAATGATCAGTTTCACCAAAAGTTCAGGGAATATTTCGCAGCCTCCGTAAATGAGTTGCCATGGGAAGTGGTACAAGATGATGTGGAAGGTACTAAGGGGAACCTAGAGATTTATAGTGAAAACCTGGTGTTGGGTATGATTCAAGAAGGTATCGATCCCGGTGTGGCCAAGACAGGTACCATCAGTGATGAAAATGCCGCTACTATGGTTAATATGCATTATGTGGTGCACCATGTACTTCCCATTAGTGCTGACATGATCGGGGTTTATGAGCAGTATATTGCGGCCAATAAGGTTGAGAAAGAAGATATCTGGGCAGATCGCGACATTGATCTATCCAACCAAAAAAACCTGAGCCCGGTAGTGGTGGCCATTTGGGATAGTGGAGTAGATATACCCATTTTCAAAGACCAGCTTTTCAAGAATCCCCAAGAGAAGTTTGACGGTAAAGACACTGATGATAATGGGTTTGTGGATGATGTTAATGGAATAGCCCATGATTTGGAAGGAAATAAAACCACTTCGATAATATTTCCTTTGACTGATGAGCAAAAGACCAAAATGCCGGAAATGGTTGACCTGATGAAAGGACTACAGGACCTGCAGGCCAATGTCAATAGCGCTGAGGCTTCCGAGTTAAAAAAGAGAATGTCTCAGATTAAGCCAGAAGAGGTCCGGCCTTTTTTAGAAGAGCTCAATCTGTTTGGGATATATGCTCATGGTACTCATGTGGCGGGAATTGCAGCAAAA
>JANQPK010000180.1 GCA_028289505.1 Cyclobacteriaceae bacterium | reverse complement strand
ATAAAACTGAACTCTTTACCGTTATTCAGCCAGATCCAATCATCAATGGCGCGCACCCAGGCGTCGTCTTTATCGGTGTAGATATTTTTAACAGACTGGTCTGAAACCTGATAAGACCAAATTCGATTGGTGTTCTGCTTGCGCGGTATTTGCTGAATCAGCACATTTTTTGAATCCGGTGACCACATCATGCGTGGCAGGTAGTTCTGCTTGCTGTCCCCCGGTACCGCGATCCAGCTGGTTGCCCCCCCTTGGGTGCTGACTACCCCAATCCGGCAACTACTGGGATCTTCTCCTACCTTGGGGTATTGTATGGGAACCGTGTATGAATAAATGGAATCCGTGTTGTTCATCATCAAGAAGTCACGAATTCCGGAGGCATCCAGCTGCCAGTAGGCGATCATGGTGCCATCAGGGCTCCATCTAAAGCCATCCTGAATCTGAAACTCCTCTTCATAAGCCCAGTCGAAAGTCCCATTGATTAGTTTGTCCGAACCATCTTCAGTGAGGGCAGTGATTAGTCCACTGGTAATATCTTCCACAAAAATATTGTGCTCACTGACATAGGCCACCCTGGTGTCGTCCGGCGAAAACTTAGCGAACATCAGGCTTGAGGCGGGCAGTTTTGACCCTAGTTGTCTCAGGGTTCCTGCTTCCAGATCCTTAACCCAGTAGTCCCCCCTGGTGCTATCGCGCCACACCCGTTGTACATTGGTGTAAATCATTAGATACTTCTTGCCGGGGGACCATTTGTAGTCTTTAATTCTCAATGGTTGATCACTACCTGAAGGAATCAAACTTTCTGCTGGTACCAAAACAGATCGTTCGCCGGATTTTGCCTGGTACTCGATAATATCTTTTCTACCCGGGAATGCCATTGATGCTTCCAGGGTGGTGTATGCTTTACCGCCATCAGTCCATTTGGCGGGACCAAATGATTCACTGCGAAAATCCTTTGACTTAAAAATACGATCAAGCGTTAGTTGACTGCTTTGAGAGTGGCTTGGTTGCCAGCTAATCACCAGTACCAGCATCAATATCAGTAGTCTCATGGTTAAATGTTTAGTGTTAAACGGTAAATATATACAGTATTTGCGATCTTTAGGGAATTTAATGTCCTTAGAACAGGGACAAAAATATCAAAATATAAAGTAGATGAATGCCTCTGATTTGTTTATAAAAGCCCTTGAAAACGAGGGAGTTGAATATATTTTTGGGGTTCCAGGAGAAGAGAATCTCGATTTCCTGGAGGCTCTGAAAGATTCCAGCATCACCTTAATTGTTAACCGTCATGAGCAGGCTGCAGGTTTTATGGCCGCTACCTATGGCCGTTTAACCGGTAAACCAGGAGTATGCCTAGCTACCCTAGGACCAGGTGCTACCAACTTTACCACTTCTGCCGCTTATGCGCAGTTAGGTGCCATGCCATTGGTGATGATTACCGGTCAAAAACCGATCAAGAAATCTAAGCAGGGAAGGTTTCAGATCGTAGACATAGTAGAATTGATGCGACCGCTTACCAAATACACCCAACAGATTGTGGAAGGTAATAAAATTCCCTCAATGGTGAGAGAAGCTTTTCGCATTGCCACGGAAGAACGGCCAGGGGCAGTCCATCTGGAACTTCCGGAAGACATTGCCGCGGAAAAAGTGACGGAAACCAGGGTCTTTGATGTAGTGCGGAGTCGTCGGCCAACCGCTGATGGGGCTGCCATAGTGGAAGCGGCCAAAACCATTGAGGAGGCCAAGATGCCCTTGTTACTAATAGGGGCGGCCGCTAACCGGGAAGCTACCCGTATAGCGCTTGAAGAGTTTATCAAAAAGACAGGGATCCCTTTCTTCACTACCCAAATGGGTAAAGGGGTGGTGGATGAGCGCCATTCCAACTACATGGGTACTGCTGCTTTATCTTCTAATGACTTTCTACATGCCGCCATTGATAGCGCTGACCTCATTATCAACGTAGGCCATGATATCATTGAAAAGCCACCATTTTTCATGACCCCTGGTGGAACTAAGGTGATCCACATAAACTTTTTCCCGGCAAGTATCGATGAGGTCTATTTTCCTCAACAGGTGATTGTGGGAAATATCACCGATACCGTTCAAAAATTGACGGAGACTGTGAAAGATAACAGTAACTGGGATCTGTCCTACTTCACCAAGGTGAAAAAGGATGTGGAAAGCCACTTATCAAAATATTCATTTGATCAACGCTTTCCCATGCTTCCTCAGCGTCTGGTGCAATTGATAAGAGAGCGACTGCCAGACGACGGGATCGTAACCCTGGATAATGGTATTTATAAAATTTGGTTTGCACGAAACTATGAGAGTTATCAGCCTAACTCGCTGTTACTGGATAATGCCCTGGCCACCATGGGGGCTGGTTTGCCATCGGCCATGATGGCAAAGATGCTGCACCCTAACCGTAAAGTGATTTCAGTCAATGGTGATGGTGGATTTCTAATGAATTCACAAGAGTTGGAGACTGCAGTACGTCTGAAATTAAACCTGGTGGTTATCATATTGAACGACAATGCATACGGCATGATCAAATGGAAGCAAGAGGGTATGGGATTGGCAAATTTTGGGCTTGATTTTGATAACCCTGATTTTATTCAATATGCCGCTAGTTTTGGAGCCATTGGTCACCAGCCCGATAGTGATGAAGCCTTTAAAGACTGTTTGAGCAAGTGCCTGGACCAGGATGGTGTCCATATTATCGACCTAGCGGTTGACTACTCCTTGAATCATGCCATTCTCAATGTACTATTAGAAGAAAAATCGAAACAGCTATAAACCCTAATTTATGTTACAGGTCAGATCACCCTATGATCAAAAAGTTATTCAAGAGCTACCCATGGTGGGGAAATCAGAGGTTGAATCCGCATTGGATCAGGCATACAGCCTGTTTGTGGATCAATCCAGATGGCTGCCACCGCACCAACGAATTGAAATCCTAAACCGAGCCGCGGCTATCATGAACGAGCAAATAGAGGCGTTAACCGTACAGGCGGCACAGGAGGGAGGGAAGCCCTATAAGGACTCAAAAGTAGAGGTACTCCGTGCCATCAATGGGGTTAAGCTAGCAGCTGAGCATATTGCTAATATTTCAGGTCAGCAGATCCCTATGGGATTGACCCCTGCTTCAGAAAACAGATTGGCATTTACTACTCGGGAACCCATTGGCGTGGTGGCCTCAGTAAGCGCTTTCAATCACCCCTTGAATCTAATAGTTCATCAAACTGCCACCGCCTTTGCTGCAGGTTGCCCGGTAATTGTTAAACCAGCGCTAACTACCCCGCTTTCGTGTCTAGGATTTCTGGAAATATTAACCGAAGCAGGAATGCCATCCGGTTGGTGTCAATCATTAATATGTGACAATGAGAGTTCCCAGTTGTTGGTAACTGACCCACGGGTCAACTATTTCTCTTTTATTGGTTCTTCCAAAGTGGGTTGGTATCTGCGATCAAAATTGTCACCGGGTACCAGGTGCGCGCTTGAACATGGTGGAGCTGCCCCGGTGATGGTGGAACCGGATGCCGATTTCGAGTCAATGATGCCTGCTCTTTTACAGGGCTCTTTCTATCACGCGGGTCAGGTCTGTGTATCGGTGCAGAGAATTTTTGCCCACCAGGATATCTTTCAGCAACTGTCCGACCAGCTGACCGCTGGTGCCCAGAAACTCAAAGTGGGCGATCCATTAGAACAGGATACTGATGTTGGACCACTCATCCTGCCCAGGGAAGTGGATAGAGTGGAAGCGTGGGTACAGGAAGCGGTTGACCAAGGGGCTGGTTTACTTTGTGGGGGCCACCGCATCTCAGATACCTGTTATGCACCTACAGTATTGCTAAATCCTCCTGTGGATGCCAAAGTGTCAACCCTGGAGATCTTCGGTCCGGTAGTTTGTATTTATTCCTACACAGACCGGGAGGCGGCCATCGATGTGGCCAACTCCCTGGACATGCACTTCCAAGCTTCAGTATTCACTAAGGACATTGATGTGGCATTGGATACGGTTAAGAAATTGAATGCCACCGCGGTGATGGTCAATGACCATACGGCGTTTCGAGTCGACTGGATGCCATTTGGCGGAAGGGATACTTCAGGAATTGGTATGGGGGGTATAGGATATTCCATTCATGAAATGACCCGAGAAAAACTTATGGTAATAAAAACTGCAAAGAAATAGATATGAATGTTAGGACTATATTCATATGGCTATCAGTCATCACGCTTTGCTTAATAGGATTATGGTATACGGTGTGGAAGCCGGTTATTTGGTCATTGGTACTAATTGGCCCTATCATTTTGGTAGGCATCTTAGACATGATCCAAAAGCGTCATGCAATCAGGCGTAACTTCCCGGTGATCGGCAATTTTCGGTATATGCTGGAGTCAATTCGACCGGAGATCATGCAGTATTTTGTAGAGACTGATACCGAGGGCAGGCCCATTCCCAAAATCATGAGGTCATTGATCTACAGGCGGGCTAAAGATGTGCGTGATACGGAACCATTTGGCACTCAACTGGATGTATACGACGCGGGATACGAGTGGATGGAGCACTCCATCTACGCTAAGAATTTGGAAGATCTGAACGGAGTAGACAGGGTCTTAGTCGGCGGCCCGCATTGTAAATTACCCTACAACGCCAGCATTCTTAATATTTCGGCCATGAGCTTTGGATCACTAAGTAAGAATGCAGTTTTGGCGCTCAATCAGGGGGCCAAAATAGGTGGGTTTGCACATAATACCGGGGAAGGCAGTATTTGCTCATATCATTTGGAGCACGGAGGCGATTTAATCTGGCAAATAGGCACAGGATACTTTGGTTGTAGAACCAAGGAAGGCAAATTTGATCCTGAGGCATTCAGGGAAAAAGCGGTCATTGAAAGTGTTAAAATGATAGAAATTAAGCTCTCACAAGGGGCTAAACCCGGACATGGTGGTATCTTACCCAGCCAAAAAAATACCGAAGAAATAGCTGCTATCAGAATGGTAGAACCTCACACCGATGTTCTATCGCCACCGGTACATTCAGCATTTAAAGATCCACAGGGCTTAATGGGGTTTGTGCAACAATTGAGGGAGCTTTCGGGTGGAAAACCTGTGGGCTTCAAGTTATGTGTGGGTAGGAAGGATGAGTTCAGGTCCATTTGCCAGGCCATGATTGATACCGGGATTACTCCTGATTTTATCACCGTTGATGGTGCTGAGGGAGGAACCGGGGCTGCTCCGGTAGAATTTAGCAATATCCTGGGGGTACCCATACTGGATGGACTGGCATTCGTCAGCGACACCCTGACTGGGTTTGATCTCAAAAGGCATATAAAGCTGATTGCCTCTGGTAAAATGTTTTCCGGATTTCACATGGCCAGGGCCATGGCATTGGGAGCTGACATGTGCAACAGCGCCAGGGCCATGATGTTGGCACTGGGTTGCATTCAAGCACTCAAATGCAATACCAATACCTGTCCTACCGGGGTAGCTACACAAAGCCCAAAACTCATGAAAGGGTTAGTGGTTTCGGATAAGGCACATAGGGTGGCCAATTTCCATCACAATACCGTGGAAAGCTTTCTTGAGTTAATAGCAGCCACGGGGATCAGTGACTTGGAAGACCTGGATCGCTCCTTCATCAATCGCAGGATCAGCAGCAATGAGGTAATTAAATACCATCAGATTTATCCCCCAGTAGAGCCGGGTAGCCTACTGGTTGGATAGTGAATCCACCGGAATTTCCCATCCGCCGCCCAGTGCCTGGTACAATTGAACCGACGAGGATAATTGCAGTTGCAGGGTTTCAGAGGCCCGTAAATAAGAACTGAACTCCGAACGTTGCAGGTCCAATATTTCCAGGTAACTGGTGACTCCATTTCCGTATCGCACCCAGGCCATCTCCAAGGCCTGGGAGGGTGCCAGTAGTTGTGCACGCCTGGCTTCAAATTCTCTACTGTAAGTTTCCACCGCAATCATGGCATCCTCTACCTCTCGTAAGGCATTGAGAAAGGTGTTTTCATAATCATTGAGTAATTCTTCGGTTTTGTAGATTTCGATTTCCAGCCGTTTTTTGATTTCACCTGAGTTAAATATAGGACCGAATATCTGAGCACTGAGGGTGCTGAACAATATAGTGGGATCCGCATAGGCTAAGCTGAGGTCTCCTCCAATGGTCAATTCCGGATACAAAAGGGCTTCAGTAGCGCCTATCCTGGCGGTCTGGGCTTCCAATCTACGTTCGGCAGCCAGCACATCAGGCCGGCGATCCAATA
>JANQPK010000174.1 GCA_028289505.1 Cyclobacteriaceae bacterium | reverse complement strand
GGTGCCAAATTGTTCGTAAACGATCTCGTTACCATTGGAAGTGGCCCATTTGATGTCGAGACCACGGTTGTTGATCACTTTGCTTACGCGTTTTGAATTTGTGTCGTATTCGAAGAGCGTCACAACTCCATTGTCGCGGTCCGACAAGAAGTAAACCTTGTCGCCGATCCACATTGGATGTTTGTCGTTGGAATTGTTTCGAGGAATCTTGGTTACCGAAGAGTCAGACAACTCAGCTATCCAAATCGGCTGTGTCTGACCACCTTTGTAATACTTCCAATCTCCCTGCCCAAATGAAGCAAGATAATCCACCGCTGCGGTTACACCAGCTAAAGCTGCATGATTCAAAGTCCCCGTTTCAATTTTATAGGGAGCCCGGTGGTCCTGAGTGACCAGATGATCCGTTGGAAGCAGATCCAATAGACCTGGTCTACTGTATAAAATGCCCACATGAGGACCATAAAACTTATAGGCTGAGCATAAAAGAAAATCGCAAGCCAATGCAGATACATCAATTTTAAAATGAGGTGCATAGTGTACCGCATCCACTAGTAGCAGGGTATTGGTTTGTCTGGTCCAATCTCGAACACTTTGAAGATCATTTACGGTACCCAGTGCATTGGAGGCGTATCCAATGGCCACTAACGCAGTCCTTTTACTAAGCTTCTGCTGCAGGTCAGTGTAATTCAGGGTTCCGTTTGGGTTCATACCAACTTCCCTGATGGTAAAGCCCCTTTCCTTTAATGCCAGCCAAGGACCGCGGTTTGCTTCGTGATCCATCTGAGTAATCAATATTTCGCTATTTGGCTCCATGAATCGGGCCAATGCCTTACTCAGGGAATAATTCAAAGTGGTCATATTTTGGCCAAAGCTGATGGTTTCAGGTGCTTCAGCACCCAGTAAAGCCGCTGTCCATTCCCTTGCTGCATCAATTATAGAATCTGTTTCCTTGGAGGTGACAAAACTTCCATGAGAGTTAGCATTACTTCCTTTGTAATAATCACTTATGGCCTCAATTACAGAAAAGGGAACCTGGCTGCCACCAGGTCCATCCAGATAGACCAAGGCTCTCCCGCTATACTCCCTCATCAAAGAAGGGAAGTCTTGTCGACAAGATTCCAATGGTTTCAATTCTCCTTTACCGAGTTCCATTTCAATTGTTGTTTGGGTAATTTAACTGACCGATAATTCCTTAAGGTATGAAAAAGAATACTTTCTCAACAAGATGTGTGTAAAATCAAAACTGCTTAATGGCTCTGGCACCGTGTGGGAAAACCATACCTGTGATTTTGTTTGTGCAAGCGATGAAAACTTAGAGCAACTTATGGCATGCTGGTTTTCAAAAGAGGCTTCTCTTTCTCACAAGGCCACCTTAATCATTTTGAAAACTAGCAAAAGAAAGCCCAATTGGTTGAATTTACAGATACCACGAATGGTCGATTACTTGGAAGAGAGCCTTCCGGACTGGCAAAAAAGAAACATACTCAGAGTATTACAAGATCAGAATATACCAGAATCTCATTGGGGAATTGCTGCTGACCAGTGTTTTAAATATCTGGAATCGGCCAAATCCCCAGTTGCAGTAAAAGTTTTTAGTATGACCGTACTTTACCGGCTTACCAAGGTCGTTCCGGAGTTAGCAAGGGAGCTTAGAGTGTTAATTGAAGATCAATATGCGTTGGGAAGCCCTGGTTTCAGAGCTCGGGGTCGTCGGGTTCTGGACCATTTAACGAAAGATGGTCACTAGGTTCGAGCAGTGCTCTGGTCATTTCCTTTTTACCCGGTGGACCTGCTAACGATTCGACGGTAAAACCTAAGGTTTTGAGATCTCTCTTAAATTTACCCTGAGCACAGTACGACACTAATATACCACGGTCCTCTAACATGTGCTTTACCATCTCCAACACCTTAATTTCCCAAATATCTGGCTGTTTACCTGGAGCAAAGGCATCAAAGAAGCATATGTGATATGGTTCATGTGCTGAATGCTCTTGAATGGTTTCATTGCACTTCAATATGGAAAAATAGGGATTGAGCCATTCAATCTGGCCCCATTCGATAATGTGCAACTCTTTGTACCAGAAATGGCTTTGTGGATGGGCTAAGCTATCAGGGTAGTTCAATTTCGAAGCCAACCCCCAGCTTAAGGGATTTGGTTCCAGGGTGGTGTATTTTATTCTGATTTTCCGCTCCTGGCTGAACAGGCAAGTCAATAAGGCATTCAGGCCTGTTCCAAATCCAACTTCCAGTATTCTAATCTCCGCACCGTCATCAGTATCATGGAGGTAGTGTATGCCTTGCTCGATAAATACATGCTGAGATTCAGTGACCGCACCATGTAATGAATGGTACGATTCCTGTAGTTTGGGAATCCAAAGTGAATGTGAGCCATCTTTGGTCTCCCGTATCTGCAGATCCTCCTGTGAAAAAAACAAATCGCTACAATTTGTAAATCAGTGCTACTGCGGAAGCGGAAACACCTTCCTCTCTGCCAATAAACCCCAGCTTTTCTGTGGTAGTAGCCTTGATACTGATTTTTTCTGCTTCAATGCCCATTACCTCTGCAAGACATTCAATCATTTCGGGTATCTTCTTACTTATCTTGGGAGCCTGTAAACTAACGGTGGCGTCCACATTACCCAATTGGTACTGGTTTTGCTCCAATAGCGTCATCACATGTTTCAATAAGACTTTACTATCGATATTTTTATACTTTCTGTCCGTATCAGGAAAGTGATAACCAATATCTCGCAGGCTTGCTGCACCTAATAGAGCATCGCAAATAACATGTATGAGTACATCTGCATCTGAGTGACCAACAGCACCCTGAGAATGGTCGATCTTGATTCCTCCAAGCCAAAAGTCTCTTCCAGGAGCCAATTGGTGCACATCATAGCCTTGGCCTATGCGAATATTTGTCATGCTGATTGTTTTTTGTAGTAGAGGGTGGAGCTATTCTGAGGCCGAAATACCACGCTCGCTTGGTCCATTATTGCTCTTTTAGTAGTGCCCCTGATGAAATCAATTTCCTTATTTGCAAGTTGAGGATCACCAGCTACAGCCGCTATTGCCAGGTTTAAGCAGCGGTTTAATAACGTTACTTCCGAAAAAGTCAAGCTAGATTCAGCCTGATTTTTCACTTTACCCAATTCCCGATCAGTGACTCCCCCGGACAATAGTTTTTCTATTTGACGCTTTACCTCCTGATGACCTTGTTCGCAGGTTTTTCCATTGGCCAACTTTCCGTGAATCACCACCAAACCAGGATCCAAGGATCCGGTAACATAGGCTGAAATCGAACTAAAAATGTTTTTATCTTTCACCAGATTCTGGTATAGCCTCGATGACTTCCCCCTTCCTAAGATATCACAAAATAGATCCGATTGATAGTAGGCTGGGTCAAATCTCTTGGGCATGTGATAAACCTGATAAAATGCATCTACGGGAACCCTTGACTTCAACTCCAGCTTCCGCGCACTTTCCTGGATAGGTTCCACCTTTAACTTTCGTTGATTAATCGGTCCAGCCGGAATAGGTTCAAACCATTTTTTTGCCAATTCTTGTACCCGGTTTACATCAACATCACCTCCTACTACCAGAATGGCATTAGCTGGATGATAAAACTGTTTGAAAAAGTGCTTTACATCCTCCATCGAAGCGTGCTCAATATGGGAGATGTCTTTTCCTATGGTGGCCCATTGATAGGGATGCTCCTGGTAGGCCAGAGGTCTTAACCTCAACCAGGCATCGCCGTAGGGTTGATCCAGATATCGTTGTTTAAATTCTTCAATTACCACTTTTCGTTGAACTTCCAGTACCTCAGGATTAAAGGAAAGACCCAGCATTCGATCAGATTCTAACCAGAAAGCCGTCTCCAGATTTACCGAAGGCAAGGTTAGGTAGTAGTTGGTTATATCAGGGGTTGTAAATGCGTTATTCTCACCACCCACTTTTTGTAGTTGGGTATCGTAGCTGGGAATATTGGCTGAGCCCCCGAACATAAGATGCTCAAATAAGTGCGCAAACCCAGTTCGATTAGGATCTTCATCTTTTGATCCTACATCGTAAAGAATATTAACTACTGCCATGGGACTGGTTTTGTCCTGATGGATCAAAAGCCTTAGTCCGTTGTCCAGAGTTATTTGATGGTAATTAATCATGCCCAGGCAAAATTAAAAAATAAGTGCATTTATTTTACGGCAAAATAGTATGGGTTAAATTAATCCGATATGAAGTTCGATCCAGGTAATCTTAACCACAGCAAGCTTATTTCTATTTATGAATATCTACTGCTACCCAGGTTGATTGAAGAGAAGATGATCCTGTTGCTAAGGCAAGGAAAAATCTCCAAGTGGTTCTCCGGAATAGGTCAGGAAGCTACCAGTGTTGGAGCAGCATTGGCACTAGCAGACCATGAATTCATCCTTCCAATGCATCGAAATTTAGGGGTTTTCACAGCACGCAATATTCCTTTGGAAAGATTGTTTGGTCAGTTTCAGGGTAATGCTTTGGGCTTCACCAAAGGAAGGGATCGATCCTTCCACTTCGGCTCAAAAGAGCATCATATTGTGGGAATGATCTCTCATTTGGGTGCACAATTGCCCGTAGCTGCTGGTATTGCACTGGGTGAAAGACTAGCCGGAAAAAAGAAGGTAGTATTGGCTTTTTCAGGTGATGCCGGCACTAGTGAAGGTGATTTTCATGAGGCTTTGAATGTTGCCTCGGTATGGAATCTTCCGGTAATTTTTATGGTGGAAAACAACGGTTACGGACTATCTACCCCCAGTGCCCAGCAATTCAGATTTAAAAGCTTTACTGATAAGGGCCCTGGTTATGGCATTGAGGCGCTAAGTGTAGACGGCAACAATGTGCTGGAGGTATATCATGCGGTGAGGGATTGTGCCTTGAAAATTCGAAAAGATCCAAGACCCATCTTAATTGAAGCCAATACTTTTCGGATGCGTGGACACGAGGAGGCCAGCGGTACTAAGTATGTACCTAAAGCCATGATGGATGAATGGCGACTTAAAGATCCCATTCAGAATTTTGAGCAATACTTAAGCACCAAAGGAGTTTTAACTGAGTCCCACCGGCAAAAGTTAATTGATGGGATTAATGAAAAAATTGAAACCGCACTAAAGACCTCATTTTCCCATATCCCCCCCACAACGGATACCCAGTTGGAATTGAGTGATATATATGCCCCCTGGCACCCAAAACCAACACCTTCCAGAGAAGCTGGAGAAGAAATTCGTTTGGTAGATGCGGTGCAACTGGCCTTGGACCATGCTCTTGATCAACACCATAACCTGGTACTTATGGGTCAGGATATTGCCGATTACGGAGGGGTATTCAAAGTCACCGAAGGGTTGCTAGGTAAGTACGGTGAACATAGGGTAAGAAATACTCCTTTGTGCGAATCGGCGATTTTGGGTATGTCTCTGGGGCTATCGGTGGTGGGTTTTAAGTCAATGGTCGAAATGCAGTTCGCAGATTTTGTTTCATGCGGTTTCAATCAGATTGTTAACAATCTTGCCAAGTCCCATTTTAGATGGTCGCAACCGGCAGATGTGGTGATTAGAATGCCTACCGGTGCCGGAGTTGGCGCAGGACCGTTTCATTCACAATCCAACGAAGCCTGGTTTTTTCATACTCCCGGATTAAAAATTGTTTATCCCAGCAACCCTGCGGATGCATACAGCCTCTTATTAAGTGCTTTTGAAGATCCTAATCCAGTACTATTCTTTGAGCATAAAGCATTGTATCGTTCGATAACCGGAGCAGTTCCATCTGATTACACTGTCGAAGCTATAGGAAAAGCAAAGGTAGTTCACCAAGGAGATACCATCTCAGTTATCACCTACGGGATGGGGGTTCATTGGGCAAATCGGTTCCTGTCTGCTGAACCAGATTTTGACTTTGAAATCGTTGATCTGAGATGCCTCCTCCCCTGGGACCAGGAAACGGTAGCGCAATCAGTAAGAAAAACCGGAAAGGTTTTGGTATTGCATGAGGACTGTATAACTGGTGGAATTGGTGCAGAAATAGCTGCCTGGATCGGAGAGAATTGCTTTGAATATCTTGATGCTCCAGTGGTTCGAGTGGGTTCACTGGATACTCCAGTACCCTTTGCTGCAGTTTTAGAGCAAAATTTCTTACCAGAACAACGATTTCGAAAGGCCCTGGTGGAACTCAACGATTATTAACTATGAGCCTTAAAACGGAACTTTTCACTAAAATTGTTAGTCATATTATTGCCGATGTAATAATTAGCTCTTTCTTAAGCTAATATTGGATAAAAATCGTTATTAATTTGTTAGTTTGACAAGATCAGCCCAATTGCTTCATCTCTTTAACAAATATAGTCCCTCTTTCAAGGATAAAGGTCGCGTATACCTGCTGATGTTTTCCATTGCTGGTTTAGCCATATTTTTAATTGGTTCCACTCCCGGCTTTGCTCAAGACAAGACCCACTCTAAAAAATTGGAAAAAGTAAAAACCAAAAAGAAAAAGAAAAAAAAGGATAAGGGATCTAAATATCAAGGAAAGATAGAACCGACTGCAACTCCCTCGGTAAAGGGTAATCCTACCAAAAAGTCGAAGAAAACCAGTGGTAAAAATTACCAACAAAGGATTGGCAATAACGAGCCTCCCAGAAGTACCAGAGGTACCAAATTTTCCGGAACCGGCAAAAGGGCAAAATCCATTGAAAAAAGCAAAGGTACTAGACACCGCGGGGATCCTAAACCTGATGAACCGCGTATTGCCGGTAACCCGACCAAGAAGAAAAAAACCAGTGGAGAGAAATACCAGCAAAGGATTGGCAATAATGAACCTCCTAGAGGAACCCGAGGGACAAATTTCAAAGGTCGTGGACGCTCCAAAAGCGTAAATGCCGCTAAAGGCACCAATTATAAGGGTGAAGCTATTCCCCTCGAAACAAACAGGGTTAAAGGAAACCCAACCAAAAAAGTTGATAGAAAAGGTAAAGCTTATAGGGAACGAACGGGTCAGCAAGGCCCACCTGGTGGTACTGAGGGAACACGCTTCGCGGGTAAAGGTAGGCCCAAAACCATCAAGGGAGGTGGGGATGGTACTACTTATGCCGGACAAAGTACCGCTGGTTCCACTTCCACTTCAGGGGGCCGAACCACCATCTATGGAGAGCGTGGCCGTAATTTCAGTAAAAAGGGGGTGCCTGAGATAAAACGCCGGGAACAGGGTGCTCAATGGCAGGGCAATCTCAAGGGAAATAAGGCAATTGAAGGTACACCAGGTACCCAGTTTAGTGGGAATATGAAGGGTAACAAATCCATTACTCGCTCCCAGGGAACAGAATATCGTGGGAACCTTAAAGGCAGCAAATCTTTTGAGGGTACCCCAGGAACACAGTTCAAAGGCAACTTAAAGCTACGAGATAAAGTGATTTACGATTACGGAGGAGATTGGGCCGGTGATATGAAGGTGAAAAACAGGAGACGCGATACTAAAGCAAGCACCTACGCTATTAAGGGGATGCGCGCTAAAGAAGTAGCGCAAGGCCCAGGAACCACCTTCAGGGGTAATCTGAAAGGATCCAAAAAAATTGTTAACTGGGACGGGGCTGATTATCAAGGTGAGATGAGGGTAAAACGAAATGCAAAAATCAAAACCGAAGGAACTACCTTTGCAGGGCATCTAAAAGTGAAGCCGAATTCTAGAGTCAAGACCCCCGGAACCAGATTCGCCGGTCACTACAGAGTGAGCAAGAA
>JANQPK010000159.1 GCA_028289505.1 Cyclobacteriaceae bacterium | reverse complement strand
CATCAGCATATTGCCCACTACCATACCGGTGGCGTACCGGGTCGGAATGAAATCAATGAAACCCAGGAGCTTTATTACCCAGCCATTATTAAAGCTATTGTGGAAACCGGCTATACCGGTTATTTGGGACAGGAGTTTATTCCAACCTGGGATGATAAGTTAGCTGCCCTTAAACATGGGGTAGAGACTTGTGATGTTTAGTCCAAGGCGCCTTGCGCCTTGACCGCAAGAGCAACAGTGTATAGGGTTTAGGGACGAGGCACTAGGCACTAGGGCACTAAGGTACAAAGACGAAGGACGAGGGAAGAAGGGACGAAGAAACTAGGGAACTAGGGAACTAGGGTACAAAGACGAGGGACGAGAGAAGAAGGAACTATGGAACTAGGGCACAAGGGAACTAGGGAACTAGGGAAAATTAAAAATTCAAAACTCAGATCTCAGTGGGCTCCAAACTCATTACTCCATGCTTTTTGCTCCCTACTCCAGGCTCCATGCTCCATGCTCACAACTTGAACACCTGCTCCATCAGGGTCCACTTTTGGTCTGGGGGTGCTCCGGGAACTGCTTCCTGATATTGCCACATTAGTTTTTCCCATTCTACCACCTTCGGATTGTTGCGATCCATTTCTGCCTTACGCTCTAGACTGAAGTCATCATCAGTCTCCATTACCAGTACCAATCGATTCCCCTGCAGATAAATCTCCATATCTTGGATTCCCGCTTCTTTCAGGCTATCCAACACTTCAGGCCATACTCCACCAGGTTCGTGCCATTTGCGATACTCTCTGATCAATTCAGGGTTATCTTTTAAATCACAGGCCAAACAGTATCTTTTCATGACTAGGAGCGAATCTTTTGAATGGTAGACAAGGTTTGCTTTACCAAGTTTTCCAGTGATTGGAAATCCCGATCAGCCAGAAACTGCTTGGTGATCATCTTGGAACCCATACCTACGCAGGTTACCCCGGCATCGAACCAACCTCTGAGATTGTCCTCATCAGGTGAAACCCCTCCGGTTGGCATAATATTGGTCCAGGGACAGGGACCCTTGATAGCTTTGACAAAGCCTGGCCCATAGGTACCTCCAGGAAATAACTTAACTACCTCAACCCCAAGCTCTTCTGCTCTGGCTATTTCAGCAAGCGTTCCACACCCTGGTGAGAACATTACTTTCTTGCGATTGCACACCAAAGCGATATCCTCTCGCAGCAAGGGGGTCACTATAAAATTAGCTCCCAGTTGCATATACAAGGAGGCAGTAGCGGCATCAGTCACCGAACCAACACCCATAATTAATTCCGGTAATTCCTGGATGGCATAGGTATGCAACTCATCAAACACTTTGTGGGCAAAGTCTCCCCGGTTGGTAAACTCCAGCAAGCGCGCACCTCCCTGGTAACATGCCTTCAACACCTCTTTACCTAACTCCACATCGGGATGATAAAACAAAGGAACCAAGCCGGTTTCCTTCATTTTCAAATAAACGTCTACTCTACTAAATCTGGCCATAATATTTTATCTACTAACCCTTCCGGAGGCATCTCCTCCCATCAATTTTTCTACTTCGTCTATGGTCACCTGATTAGCATCTCCGTAAATGGTATGCTTTAGGCAAGAAGCGGCTACCGCGTAGTTTAAAGCAGTCTGGTCATCGTCGGGATAATTGAGTAATCCATAGATCAATCCTCCCATAAAGGAGTCGCCCCCTCCTACCCGGTCCACGATATGGGTGATCTGATAGGTAGGTGCACTAAAGAAATCAGTTCCGTTGAACAATACTCCTGACCAGGTGTTGTGCGAGGCACTGATGGAGCCCCTCAGGGTAATAATGATCTTTTTGGCTCTGGAAAATCGATCCATCAATTGTTTACAAACCGATATGTAGGCGGCAGCATCCATGCTATCTCCTTGGGTTACATCAACCTCATCTGGGTGGATACCAAAGTGTTTTTCCGCGTCTTCCTCATTCCCCAGAATCACATCACAACCCGCTACCAAATCCGGCATAATTTCGCCTGGGGTCTTTCCGTATTTCCAAAGTTTTTTTCTGTAGTTCAAATCTGTGGATACGGTGATGCCCAGTTGATTGGCAGCCTTAATGGCTTCCAGGCAAACATCCGCAGCTCCTTGTGAGATGGCGGGGGTAATACCAGTCCAGTGAAACCACTGAGCACCGTCGAACACTCGTTCCCAATCGATCATGCCAGATTCAATAGTGCTAACCGCAGAATGAGCCCGATCGTACACCACCTTGGAGCCTCTGGATACAGCACCGGTTTCCAAAAAATAGATTCCCAATCGTTCACCGCCGAAGATGATATGATCGGTACCTACACCCCGTTTTCTCATTTCCATCAAAGCACAACGTCCAATATCATTGTCGGGTAGCCTGGTTACAAAATCTACTGGTATTCCGTAATTGGCTAAGGAAACTGCCACATTGCTTTCTCCTCCTCCGTAAATGACGTCAAAGGTATTGGTTTGTGAAAACCTGAGGAAACCAGGAGGTGCCAAACGCAACATGATCTCCCCAAAGGTTACTACTTTTTTCATGGTTTAATTTTAAGGTATAAATATAGGAAATGGATTAAAGTTGAATTGAGCCTTGAATATAATAGGATGCTATGAAAACAGCAACAGCCACGCTTGCGCGTGGCAACTCACAACTGTCAAATCCCAATTGCCAGCTAAGCCAGCAACAGCATACAGTGTGTCGCATACAGTATGGAGTGGGTTATAGTCCACAGTTGGCGATTGGTAGTTGTTGGTTATTCGTCAGTTGGCAATTGGCAGTTGTTGGTTATTCGCCAGTTGGCATTTGGCAGTTGTCGGTTATTGGTCAGTTGGCATTCGGCAGTTGTCAGTTACTTGTCAGTTGGCAGTTGGCAGTTGGCAATTGGTCAGTTCCTTGTCATTTGGCAATTGGCAGTTGGCGGTTGCTTGTCAGTTGGCAGTTCCTTGTCATTTGTCACTTGACAGTTGGCAGTTGCTTGTCAGTTGTCATTTGGCATTTGGCATTTGCCCAACGGGCCGTTACCAAAACATTGCATACAGCAACGTCAAAATAATCATTACCACGAAAGCGCTGATGTTAAAGCTGGGTCTGGTAGCAAAAAACTGTCGGGAAACCTCAATACCTTTCTCATGGTCTGCTCCCTTGTTTTCCAAATAACTGATCAATACCATGATTGCTGCCGACAGGATGCAGGTCCAGAACATCTGATCCATAAAAGGCAGGTTGAGGAAAATACCTGAGTCTGACCAGCCGTTAGGGGCCACTTTAAAATACAAGGCTATGGGTATGGACAACACCACCCCCCAAATGGCCGCATTATTGGTAGTCTTTTTCCAAAACAATCCGAGCAGGAAAACCGCCAAAATTCCAGGACTCACTACTCCTGTATACTCCTGAATGAACTGAAACACCTGACCTAGGTTCTTTAATTGTGGCGCCAGCATGATGGCAATCAATAAGGCTACCCCGGCAGTGATCCTGCCTACATTTACCAGCCGACCCTGGGAAGCACTTTGGTTGATATATGGTTTATAAATGTCCATGGTGAAAATGGTGGCGGTGGAGTTCAGCATAGAGGCCAGGGAGCTGACAATAGCAGCTGCTAGTGCTGCCAGCACCAAGCCTTTCAATCCGGAGGGAATGAAATTTCCAATTAGCCAAGGCGCTGCATTATCATTTATAATGTTACCCAATTCACCCACAAAGGTAGGGTCTACCGATTCTGCGGTCACCACTCCATCCGGACCCGAGTTCAGTACATAAGCGATGATGCCGGGCACCACCACAATCAAGGGAATCAAAAGTTTCAGAAAGGCGGCAAAGGCAATACCATTTTGCGCTTCCGCCAGGTCCTTGGCGGCCAAGGTCCTTTGAATGATATATTGGTTGAATCCCCAGTAATATAAATTGGCCACCCACATACCGCCTACCAAAACCGCCAATCCCGGCAGGTCCAGCCAGGCATCCTTTCCATTGGGGGTGATAATCTCTCCTTTCTGCAGGATCATAGAGAACTTCTCTGGCACCACCTGATAGATATGGGAGAAACCGCCCATAATGGTGCCATCAGGACTCACGTGGGTTAAGGCAATCAAGGTGGTAATCAATCCCCCGAAGATCAGCAACACCACCTGTACCACATCGGTCCAGGCTACTGCAGCCAGACCACCCCAGAGGGAATAGGCCGCGGCGAACAAGGCCAATCCGATAATACTGATCAGCAACAATGAGCCGTCACCACCTCCAATTATGGTATCCAATGCGGTGGCGCCCAGGTAAAGTACGGTGGTAAGGTTAACAAAGACGTAGAGCGCGATCCAAAATACCGCCAGGATGGTTTTCAGGTTAGTACTGTAACGCTTTTCTATAAACTCGGGTATGGTGTATAATTCCTGCTTGATGAATACCGGTAGAAAGTACTTTCCTACAATCAGCAAGGTCAATGCAGCCATCCATTCATAGGAAGCTATGGCCAGCCCAATGGCAAAGCCCGACCCTGACATGCCAATGAACTGCTCTGCAGATATATTGGCGGCGATCAGGGAGGCACCAATGGCCCACCATGGCAATGACTTGCTGGCCAGAAAATAATCTTCAGTGGTCTTTTCACCCTTACGTGAAACCCACAGTCCGATACTAATGATTAGGCAACCATAGGCGATGAAGATGCCATAATCCAGCGCGCTAAATTCCATAATTTAGTTGGTTAGTTTTTTCTGTAGATCCTCCAATGAGATCCCTTTGGTTTCAGGCATGATAAATACAGAGAACAGCAACTGTAGGATCATCATGCCGCAGAAGAAGGCAAAAATAGGTCCACCGGAGAAGGTGTTGAGTACATAGGGCATTAACAAGGTGATGATAGCCGCCAGCACCCAATGCACTGAGCTGCCGAAGGACATGCCACCCGCTCGCAGTTGATTGGGGAATATCTCAGAAATGTATACCCAGATGACGGCTCCCTGCCCAATGGCATGTGAAGCCACAAATAAGATCAACAGTATAGGCACCCCGGTAAATACTTCGGTAAAGAAAGCGCGTGCCACAAAGGCCAGCGAGAGGATATATCCAATGGAACCAATGATCAACAACACCCTGCGTCCTGAGCGATCAATCAAGTAGATCCCCAGCATGGTGAATACAATATTAATCAATCCGATACCCGCAGTAGCAAATAAGGCAGCACTGGCACCGGCGCCGGTAGCCTCCAGGATCCTGGGAGCGTAGTAGATCACAAAATTAATACCCGATAATTGATTGAAGAAGGCCACCGCAAAGGCCAGCATGATTACTTTCCGGTAACGGCTAGACCACAAGGAGCGTTTTTCGGTTTGGGATTCTGCCATCTGAATCTCCTGCACCATATATTCAGCGTTGCGATCGGGGTTCAACTGAAGCAGCAATCTCTTGGCGGTTTCGCTATCGTTTTTATACACCACCAACCAGCGGGGGCTCTCGGAAACAGTAAAAATCATGGCCAGGTAAAGCGCCGCCGGTATGGCTTCGGCACCCAGCATCCATCTCCAGGCATTGGGACCGTTATCACCAATAAAGTAATTGGAAGCGTAGGCTACGAAGATTCCCAGTACCAACATGAACTGATACAGCACCACCAGTCGACCTCTTCGCTCCTTAGGTGCAATTTCTGAAATATAAATGGGTGCAGCCACCGAAGAGGCACCAACTCCTAATCCACCGATAAAGCGCATGAAAGAGAAAATGTAGGGATCGGGTGCCAAAGCAGAACCCATCGCTGATACCAGGTAGAGCACCCCGATCCAGATCAAGGTCTTTTTACGCCCCCAGACATTACAAGGTATTCCTCCGAACAAAGCTCCGATCACCGTTCCCCATAGTGCCATAGACATCACGAAAATGCCGTGGAACAGATCATCCAGCTGCCAAAGCTGTTGTATGGGTTGGTCAGCCCCTGAAATCACCGCAGTATCAAATCCGAATAAAAAACCGGCTAAGGCTACAGTGACGGACCATCGGAGTATCTTCATGAAGAATTAATAATTGAAAACGGCACAATTTAGTGGTTCTATTTATAAATACAAGTAATTTCGGGGGCTCCATGCTCCACACTGTATGCTCCACACTGTATGCTGTTGCTATAAGCTGTATGCTGTTGCTGTACACTCCACACTGAACTATGAAAGGAATTATATTCGACCTTGACGGAACCATGATCGATAACATGATGGTTCATCACCAGGCCTGGCAAAGGAAGTTGGCATCATTGGGAATGCACATGACCATTGAGCAGGTGATGGATCAGATCCATGGCATCAATGAAGAGATTGTGTTACGCTTGTTCGGTGACCAGTACACCGCTGAGGAGCGGGCAGAAATCAGCTGGGATAAGGAATATGAGTACCGGCAGATTTTCAAGGATCAATTGCAATTATTACCGGGATTGCCTGAATTTTTACAACGCCTAAAGCAAACCGATATCCCGCTGGCAATTGGCACCGCCGCTCCTCCAGAAAATGTAGACTTTGTGCTGGACAACCTCAATATTCGACCCCTTTTCCAGTCGGTGATTAACTCTAAGGATGTGACCCTGGGCAAACCCAATCCGGAAGTATTTTTAAAAAGCGCTGAGAACATTGGCATCCCTATTGAGGATTGTCTGGTGTTTGAAGATAGCGTAGTGGGTGCAGAAACCGCCTTGAACGCCGGTTGTCCCGTAGTGGTAGTGACCACTACCCATCAACGGCAAGAGTTTGCTCATTTTCCGCACATCATCAAATTCATTCAGGATTATCATAACCTGCAACTGGAGGATTTGGCCAGGTTGCATTGAGGAAGCCCCTAGATTTAACTATATTCCTTCTCATTACAACACTATGGCTACAAAAAGTGCTGCTAGCAGCAAATCCCATCAACTTCAGGAGCCACCAAGAAATCCCGGGGTGGCTTTTGACGCTGAAGTTTTCAAAAACCTGAACATCAATCGCAGTGCGGTAGAACGGCGGGCCAATACCCTCACCAAACGAAGATCGGTCAAGAAAGATTGGCAGGCAGCCTGGCTGCTCAAAGCTATCACCTGTATTGACCTGACTACTCTGGCAGGAGACGATACCAATAGCAATGTGCAGCGACTTTGTGCCAAAGCTAAAAACCCTGTTAGACAGGATCTGTTGGAGCAATTGGGGGTTTCAGCGTTAAACCTCACCGTGGGTGCAGTTTGTGTTTACCATAATCTGATCCGCACTGCTTGCCAGGCATTGGAAGGATCTGGCATACCGGTAGCGGCAGTTTCCACCGGGTTTCCAGCTGGGCAGATCACCCAGGGACAAAAATTGAATCAAATCCGCACCTCGGTTAAAGCCGGGGCCCAGGAGATTGATATTGTGATCAGCCGGGGCAAAGTACTGACCGGTGACTGGAGGGGACTCTATCACGAAGTCAAGGCCTTCAGGGAAGCCTGTGGCCCGGCCCACTTGAAAACCATACTGGCTACCGGAGAGCTTAGTACCCTCACCAATATAGCCAAAGCCAGCATGGTGTGCATGATGGCGGGAGCAGACTTTATTAAAACCAGCACAGGCAAAGAAACCGTTAACGCCAACCTGCCGGTGGGACTGGTGATGGTACGGGCAATCCGCGACTATTTCCAACAGACCGGGCATATGGTAGGGTTCAAACCTGCCGGTGGTATTAAAACCGCCAAGCAGTCATTGGAATGGCTGATCCTGATCAAAGAGGAATTGGGTGACCCATGGCTTACCCCGCATTGGTTCCGATTTGGCGCCAGCAGCCTGCTGGGCGACATCGAACGGCAATTGGAACACCATGTCACCGGTCGTTATTCCGCTTCTTATCGTCATCCACTATCC
>JANQPK010000152.1 GCA_028289505.1 Cyclobacteriaceae bacterium | reverse complement strand
CTCTTGGCAGCGTTTACTCCGTGTTGGGAATCTTCAATCACCACACAACGCTGTTGTTCACTTCCTGATATCTGAGCAGCCACCTCAAATATTTCCGGATGTGGCTTAGAAAATTGTAAATCCGCACCACTCACCTTATGATCAAAATAGGTAGATAATTGGAACAAATCCAGCACTAGTTCGATAGTGGGCATTGATGATGAGGATGCCAGTACCAGCTTCACTTTTTCACGATATAAGGACTCGATAAGTTCGGGAATCCCTGCAATGGGTTTCAGTGCTTGCTCCGATTTTAATCTAGTATGATAAAGAGTCCGGTCCTGAAGCAATACCTCATCTACCGTGACCGGAAGTGCGTATTGTTCGATCAGCTCCTGCCACATATTCTTGGATGACCGTCCAATAAACCGGTGGTACTGGTCTTTGGGTATATTGATTTTGTAAATTTCAAACAACTGGTACTGTAATTCCTGATGGATTGGTTCACTATCAATGATCACACCATCCATGTCAAAGATTACGGTTTCAAGCATCTGATTATTTTTTGTTAGACTCCAATGAAATTCTTTCCAAGGTCTTTTCGTTGTTAAAGTTAATGAAGTTTGTGTGTTGTGTAGTATTTCTATTAATATCAATCAGTGTGATGGCCCAAACTGAGGAGATCATCGCGCCTAAGGAAATACCAATCACAATTGAACCAGGGGTTGAATTGGAGTTGCTGGATTGGGGTGGTGAAGGAGTACCTATCATGTTTCTGGCCGGGTTGGGCAACACTGCTCATGTGTATGAAAACTTCGCACATCATTTCGTTGAAAACCACCGTGTATATGGTCTCACCCGCCGAGGATACGGAGCCTCCAGCCAACCTAAGTACGGGTATGATATTGCCACTTTAGCCTTAGATATTAAACAGGTACTGGATGCACTGCATATCGATAAAATCACACTAATTGGTCATAGCATTGCCGGTGATGAAATGACCGCGTTTGCCGGTACCTATCCTGATCGAATCGATCGTTTGATCTACTTGGATGCCGCTTATGATCGTTCAGATTTTGTAAATCTCATGAGAAAAGCACCATATCCTCCACAGGCTCAACCGATCATGAGTGCTGCTGACTCCGCCAGTTCGTTGACGGTCAGTGCTTACTTGTCCAACATGTTTGGTATGAAATACCCGGAGTCGGAGGTGTTGGCCACCCGTACCTTCGGGAAAGACGGCCGGTTAAAAGGGAGTGTTACCCCTGATCATATCGGGATAAAGATAATCATGGGTTTGGAGCCCCCGGATTACCAGTCCGTAAAATGTCCCGCATTAGCTGTTTATGCCGTTTTTAATCACGTTTATGAGTTGTTTCCCAACTACGAAAGTTTTGATCAACATAACAAATTGATGGCGCACCAAGCCATGGAGGTATTAAAACCTTATGTACTGCAACAAATCCAACATTTTAAGGATATGGTGGACGGAGAGCAGGTAGTGCAGTTCGATGGTGCCGACCATTTTGTGTTCCTTACGCACGAGAGAGAAGTAGTTGCAGAACTGCTTGAGTTTTTGTCAACACCTAATTAAGAGCATAATCTTTCTGTCATTAACAGATTCTGATGTAGTTCAAAATCAGTCAGTTATCTACACATTCTTTCATAAATACTTCTGCTTCAGCTATTTAGAGCCAAAACATTCAGGGCTTATAATGCGTTCTAGTAAGTAAGAAAAACCTACTAATATGTCAATCAACCAATTAAAAATTCAGATTTTCGAGTCAATCGGAAGTCTGGATCAGCCACAATCAGAGCAAGTACTAAGTTTTATACGGCAGGTTACCAGTTCCACTGGAGGCCAGAATGATCATCTCAGCTTCAAGAAGCGGGCGATGAGAGAAATTCAGATAGCCCTTGATAATCGGGACCGAGTAGCTTAGTCTGAACAGTAGTTCAGACTTTTTTGATTACAGGGTTAAAAGCTTTTGAGGCGACTAAAACACGGTCGCCAACAGTTAAACCCTCCGCGGTTTCGTGGTCGACAATCACCCTCACCAGGTGATTATCAATCAACACGGATATTATGAATATTACATCTTCTTTGGAGATCTCAAGCACTTCTCCAGTAAACTGAAACTTACCGCTGAAATGACGGTGAGAGAACATTTTAAGGGGAGTTTTATAGCTCACAACCTGTCCATTCTCAAGATGCATCACCTTGTTGGAGAGCTTAAAAATTTCACCAACATCATGGCTCACTAAGATGGTGGTGAGATCAAATTGACGGTGTACTTTCAGCAGATAATCCCGCAACTTCTGACGCATTTTATCATCCAAGGCCGAAAGCGGTTCATCCAACAACAATACCTTTGGTTGGCGGGCCAATGCCCTGGCCAAGGCCACACGCTGCTGTTGCCCCCCTGAAAGGGTAGCTGGTCTTTTACCTTGGAGTTGCTGCAGTTCCATCACCTCCAATAAGTGGTCCACCAGCTTGGTTTTGGCAGGGTTTGCCAGTGCATAAATAAGGTTCTTACGTACTGTCATGTTCGGGAATAAGCCATAGTCTTGAAAGACCATGGCTATATGCCTTTTACCGGGTTTCAGATGGATACCTTGTGTAGAGTCAAACCATATTTGACCATCCACTTTAATCTGACCCTTTTCGGGGACCATCAATCCAGCCAAGATCCTCAACAGTGAGGTCTTTCCCGCTCCGGAATCACCATAGAGCGTAATTAACTGGCCTTTTTCAATTGACTGCTTAACTACCAAAGAAAACCTACCCTCGGCTCCCTCAAGTTGGCGGCTGATATTGATGTCAATCATCGCCAGAATTTTTTTATGAAACCTCCGTTTACCAGATATACGGTAAGCAATACCGCAAAGGCCAGCGCTAAAAGTAACAGTGAATACTGATGGGCAGCATGGTAGTTGAGCGCCTCCACCTCATTGTAAACTGCAATGGAGGCAACTCTAGTGCGATCAGGGATACTGCCCCCGATCATCAATACCACCCCAAATTCCCCAACTGTGTGGGCAAAAGACAGCACGATTCCAGTCAACAATGAAGGCTTGATGTTGGGTAATTCCACATGTAACAGGGTGCTGAAATAAGATTTATCCATCACCCTGGAAGATTCCAGAAGAGATTTGGGCAGACTGCTGAGGCCACTTTGAATGGGATGCACCATAAATGGTAAGGAATAGATCACCGAAGCAATCACCAACCCTTGAAAAGAGAAGGCCAACCTCAATCCAAACCAATTCTCCAAAACCTGACCCAAAGGGCTGTCGGGGCTAAATGCCAGCAGCAGGTAAAAGCCAAGCACTGTTGGTGGTAGCACCAGTGGCATACTAACCAGGGTTTCAACGAAGGGCTTAAGACGAATATTGGTGTAGGCCAACCACTTTGCTATTGGAATCGATACCACTATCAAAACTACAGTAGTAATAGAAGCCAGTTTAAGGGTAAGTACTAAGGGAGACCAATCCATTATTCCGAAAGCATGACCTCGTTGGTTTTTATCATGGCGATTACCTCATCACCGAGGTTGAGTTGCAGTTGCTTCACTGCATTACTGGTAATTACAGAGTCCAGGCGGTAATCGCGGTATTGCAAGGTTAGCTGACTGAGCAGCTGGCCCTGAGCAATTTCAATGATTTTTACTGGAATCCTGTTTTGCAAGCTAATTTCTCCACTATTCCTGGCAATTATCAACTCGGTTTCTTTGAACATAACATTCACCTTGGTCCCAGGGCTTAGGTAAGAGGCAGTGGCTGGTGTTTCAATAACGATGCTGGTGAAGGTAATTTCAGAAACCTCTACACGTACCAGGGTAAGGTTGCCATGGGTCTGAATGTCTCGTATGGTACCGGGTAGAATGTTCATTCAACTACAAATTACCTGATTAAATCCCAAGCACCAAAATACAGATGACAACTAAAATCCAAGCACTAAATCCCAAATGATAAAGCCTGTAATTTGAAGATTGCTATTTGGCATATAGTTGGGATTTGTCGTTTGCTTCTTTGGGATTTACCACAAAGTGGTTAGAATGATTCCCGGATATTTAAATAGAATCCCGGAGTCTGGGTACCAAAGCCGAAATCTATCCGAATATTCAATCTTTCTTTAGGCATAGCGGCATAACGCAATCCAAATCCCCAGGAAGATTTCAAATCTTCAAAACCAAGTTCAGAAAGGCTGGGTGCGACGTTACCAGCGCCTAGAAATCCTACCATACCCCAACGTTCCCAAAAAGGAATTTTCTCCCTTTCGTCGATCCAATTTCTTCGTCCCAACGGAAATCGGTACTCAATTTGACTGGCGATCATGGTTTTATCCCTGAATCGACCTAAATAATGACCGCGCATAATCTGATCTCCGCCTAGCAGTGCCATGGTTTCGAACGTGGGGTCGCCCCAATTATGTTCAGTAACAAGATTAAAGGCCAATACGTGTCGATTTCCGAATGTCTGAATAAAGTGGCGTAGGTCAAACCTCAACTTGGTAAATTCATACTCACTGCCCAGCCAGGATTGATAGGTGATCAGGTCTGCCTGGATAAAAGGACCGATAGCTGCATTGTAATTGTTATCTCTTTTATCGATTCGAGCCACGATTCCCAGTCCGCTGGTTTGGGCACCTTCATTTCCTGGTATGAGTCCTTCCTGAATCAGCAGTCCGTCCTCCTCCACCTCAGTAATTTTACTAGACTGCTGTATAAAGCGACCCCCCAAAAAAAACTCCCGGCTTACTTTTGCCAGGTAGCTGATATCGAAGGTCATGGTTCTGGTGGTATATATCTCCTCATTGTCATCAGGAGTATCATTACCGATGCCCCAAAATAGCAGGGGAAAACGTATCCACTCAGCTACTCCTTTAAATATATGCCTGTTGTCATTTAGGAAGATATCATACGACATGCGGATTTTTATCTGTTGATTCAAAGTGTAGTTCAATGGTAATCTGATGGAGGAGAGCTGGGTCCCGGGTTGGGCATTTTTGCCCCGAAAGAAATAGGCCCCAACTGCACCCAACCGAAGTGATGTTTCTGGGGAATAGGAAATTATGGGTAGTACTATGAAGCGACTACTGCGTGAACTCAAGGAGTCCAGTTCTGTCTGAGTGGAATCGGTTTCCTGAGCAGATTGTGCAATTACTGAACCGCTACAAATGCAAATTATTAATATCAAGGACCATCTTGACATAGGGATCATTTATCCTAGTCTATAACGTAAGATATGAATAATCGGTGGGTAATGATAAATGCCAAATTAGGTTTGGCTGAGAAGCCATTGTTCAAATCTTTGTTTTCTAGATTCGGGGCATTCCAGTTGGTTCAATGATTGAAGCATTGAGTGCTTGGATGGTAGACTGTGGGAAGTTTTAAGACTCACTGCTATTGATAGGCCGAGTCTGCCAGCTATATCCTGCTGGGACGGGCTGGCCATGCCCACTAAAGCCCCCAGTAGCATACTAAACTCACCCAAAGCTCCAGGGTTCATCTCCAGCGTTTTCAAATCATTGTGGGTTTCCGGACCACTCAAGGCAATCTGTTTCCCCTCACAAATACGAGTGAAGCAACGATTAAAATTGTTCACAACTGATTCGATCAATTCAGGTTCTACCTGGATCAAAAACTCGTAGGCCTTAAAAATCATGGCATCGCCTGATAGAATAGCCACGTTCCGATCCCATTTTTCATGAACGCTTGCTTCACCCGGCGGACCGGACCGTTTATCCAGCAAATCGCTATGAACCTTAAGAAAGTTAAAAAAGACCTCAACTCCTAGACATGGATTTAGCGCTTTCTGGTAATCACCTGAAAAAAGAAAGCAACTCCACAGGGTTAATAGTGCGTAGAACCTATCGGTTTTCCGATTCAGCATATACGTTATCGGTTCATACAGTTCGGCAGGCTTCTGATCCTCGCGATAATTCCTGAATGCATTATTGATTTGGTCGATTGAAGCGGCTACATCCATGTATTCGAGTTAGTCTTGATAATCTCAGATGCAATAATGAGGGTTTTTTTGACTTTTTTGAAATTACTCATCAGTTTACTGATAACAGCCCAGTCTTTAGGTCTTAGTAAAGCGAAGAATATGAATGTAGGCAGGTCGAAAACACCTTTTCGGAGACCTTTTAATAAAGCATCAGGCAGTTTTAAGCTGGCCTCATCAACTACAGATCGCACTATTGAAAAGGGAATCTTATTTTTTTCAGCCATTTGTGCTAGTGCCCCACTTTCCATATCGGCCGCCACACACTGGGTTGCGACATAGAGATCGGCCTTGTTCCGTGGCGTAACCAGGATGTCTTTACACTCGGTCATGGGATCTTGGTTAAGCTTTAGGTCATCCGGTACATGGGCGATCAGCTTTTGGTTGAAATCTTGATCAGTGGCAATCATCTTGTTCCCCACTTTTATGAATTCCGGCACCAGTAGATCTCCTGCCTGTACAGCGCTGCTTAAACCAGCTGCACTACCCCAG
>JANQPK010000148.1 GCA_028289505.1 Cyclobacteriaceae bacterium | reverse complement strand
CATTGGCGATTCCGAGGCTTAAGGCTGCAATTGAGATTCGGCCACCGTCAAGTACTTTTAAGGATTGTATAAATCCCTCCCCTACTTCTCCCAATCTATTTGCATCTGGTATTTTACAATTATCGAAAATCATCTCGCTAGTTTCTGAAGCCCTCATTCCCAGCTTGTCTTCTTTTCTACCACTAGTAAATCCCGGAGTATTCCTCTCCACCACAAAAGCTGTCATCCCATGACTATCCCCTGTTTCGCCGGTACGGGCGATTACCACCGCGATGTCTCCATATTTACCATGGGTAATGAAGTTTTTTGCTCCGTTGATAGTCCATTCTTGGCCCTCTTTTTTGGCGGTAGTCTTCATATTTCCTGCATCCGAACCCGTATTAGGCTCTGTAAGGCCCCAGGCACCTATGAATTCTGCGGTGGCAAGTTTTGGCAGCCATTTTTCTTTTTGTTCTTCGTTTCCAAACTGTAGAATATGACCGGTGCACAAAGAATTGTGGGCGGCCACTGAGAGCCCGATAGCTCCGTCAAATTTGCCCAGCTCTGAGATGGCAGTAACATACTCCGGATAACCAAATCCCGCACCGTGGTATTGCGGTGGGACCAGTACGCCCATCATGCCTAATTCTCCTAGCTTCTTAAACAGAGGTACCGGGAATTCCTGCTGCTCATCCCACTCTCTTTGAAATGGTACAATTTCACGAACTGCAAATTCCCTGATCATATCCGCGATCATGATTTGATTCTCATTAAAGGAAAAGTTCATGATTGCCTTTGGGTTAAGTTTTCAAAATGGAAACGACTAGTAAAATTATATAATTCGTACAACTTGAGCCACTCGAATCCAATACTGGTTATTCATAACTTATCGCTAACTTTAGGACATGTCAAATTCAAATAAAGTACTGGTTACCGGGGGGGCAGGATACATAGGCTCCCATACTGTAGTCTCCTTGGTACAAGCAGGCTTCACACCAATAATTTTGGATAATTTCAGCAATTCTGATCCAGCGGTGATCGACAATGTCATGGAGATTTTACAGCAGAAAATAACCTGTATTGATGGCGACTGCAGATCTGCTGAGCTGACAGAATCCATTTTTAAAGATCACAACATATCAGGTGTAATACATTTTGCAGCCAGTAAAGCGGTTGGGGAATCGGTTGAGAAGCCGCTGCTGTACTATGGAAATAACCTGTTGTCACTGGTTACGGTGATGGAGACTATGAAAAAATTTGGGGTTACTGACCTGGTTTTTTCTTCTTCTTGTACCGTTTATGGTCAACCAGATAAGCTGCCAGTAACTGAGGAAACTGAACGCAAACCAGCTGCTTCTCCTTATGGTAATACAAAGAAGATTTGTGAAGATATCATTAGTGATGTAGTACAAAGTGAGACTGGATTTAGGGCTATCTCGTTGAGGTATTTTAATCCTATCGGCGCTCACCCTTCCGGTAGTATCGGCGAATTACCAATAGGCGTTCCCAACAACCTAGTCCCTTTTGTGTCACAAACGGCTGCAGGAATACGCGAAAGCATTACGGTTTTTGGAGATGACTACAATACTCCTGATGGAACCTGTATTCGAGACTACATCCATGTTATGGATTTAGCAGATGCTCATGTTCGATCCCTGCTCTTCCTAACCGAGCAACCAGATGAGAATTATTACAATATGTTTAATCTTGGAACAGGTAAAGGCAATAGTGTGATGGAGGTATTAAAATGCTTTGAAGAAGTCAACGCAATACCTGTTAATTATCAAATCGGTCCCAGACGAAGTGGCGATATAGAACAAATATATGCCAATGTATATAAAGCTGAAAACATCCTTGGTTGGAAAGCGACCCGGACCATGCCCGAAGCATTAGCTGATACCTGGAAATGGCAGCAATCGTTGAAGAAATTCAGCTAGTTTGAAAAGATCAATATTAATCACAGGAGGGGCAGGGTTCATCGGCTCTCACGTAGTCAGAAGGTTAGTTGTGAACTACCCGCAATGCCAAATTACCAACCTGGACCTGCTTACCTATGCCGGTAACCTGGAGAATCTAAAGGACATTGAACACCTTGATAACTATTACTTTGTAAAAGGTGACATCGGGGACGAAAGGCTACTTAGCAGACTCTTTAAGGAATATGATATCGATGGAGTAGTACATCTGGCTGCGGAATCACATGTTGACCGCTCGATCAGTGACCCCCTGTCTTTTATAAAGGCCAATGTACTTGGCACGGTTACTCTGTTAAATGCCTGTTTGAATCACTGGAGAGGTTCAACTGAAAGTCTATTCTACCATATATCGACTGATGAAGTATATGGCTCAATAGTGGCTCCGGAACTATTTACGGAGACCACTGCATATGATCCTCAGTCACCCTATTCTGCTTCCAAAGCCTCATCAGACCATTTCGTTCGAGCCTACCGGAATACCTATAATTTACCGGTGATCATTTCCAACTGCTCAAATAACTATGGGCCTTGCCAGTTTCCAGAGAAATTGATCCCTCTATGTATCAATAACATCCGGCATAGAAAGCCATTGCCAATTTATGGTCAAGGTGAGAATATCCGGGATTGGCTGTATGTAGAGGATCATGCTAGAGCAATTGATCTGATATTTCACAAAGGAAAGGAAGGCGAGATTTATAACATTGGAGGGGACAATCAATGGAAAAATATTGATCTGGTGCGGTTGCTTTGTGATATTGTCGACAACCAGCTGGGCACCACAAATTCGCAAGAGCTGATTGAATTTGTTAAGGATCGACCAGGACATGATGCCCGCTACGCCATAGATGCAAGTAAAATTAAAAGCGAGCTGGATTGGAAACCATCGGTTAGTTTGGAACAGGGGTTGGCAAAGACTGTTGAATGGTACCTGTCCAATGAGGAATGGCTTAAGCACGTTACTTCAGGTCAATACCAAGAGTACTACCAAGAACTATATTCAAAGCGATAATCAATGAAAGGCATCATACTAGCCGGTGGAAGCGGAACCAGACTGCATCCGCTTACCCTAGCGATCAGCAAGCAACTAATGCCGGTCTATGATAAACCCATGATCTATTACCCACTCTCAGTACTGCTGATGTCTGGCATTAGGGAAATCCTGATTATATCAACCCCTCATGATCTACCATTATTTCAAAAGCTTCTGGGTGATGGAAGGCATTTAGGCTGTAATTTTAGTTATGCTGAGCAGAAAACTCCAAACGGTCTGGCCCAGGCCTTTGTTATTGGAGCGGATTTTATTGGCGACGATAAGGTTTCTTTAATTCTAGGTGATAATATTTTTTATGGTACCGGATTAATTCACACCCTCCAGGAAAACAATGATCCTGATGGGGGAGTGGTTTTTGCCTATCATGTAAATGATCCCAGCCGATATGGAGTGGTGGAATTTGATGATCAGAGAAGAGCCATTTCAATTGAAGAAAAACCTTTGCACCCCAAGTCTAATTACGCCGTTCCCGGATTGTATTTTTATGACAACCAAGTAGTACAAATTGCCAAAGATCTAAAACCCAGCACCCGAGGTGAGTACGAGATTACCGACGTGAACAAGTACTATCTCCAGAAGCAGCGGTTAAGAGTAGGTATCATGGGCCGAGGAACTGCATGGCTCGACACCGGGACGGTGGAATCTCTTATGCAAGCCAGCTTGTTTGTTCAGGTAATTGAAGATCGCCAGGGTTTAAAGATTGGTTGTATAGAGGAGGTAGCCTATCGAATGGGATATATAACAGCAGAGCAATTGCATTCTATTGCTGAACCATTACAAAAAAGTGGCTATGGAGAGTATCTGATGGGATTAATAGATTGAAGAATGGAGATTGTTGATTAAAGATCGTTGATGGTAATAGTCGATAAGAGATTCCTAGACTGGCACTAACGAATCTTCCCGATACAGTAAATTGATCACTGTGGTACCCACCGCATTGAGTGTTTCTTTGCTGATGATATCCATGTTATCCTCAGGCCTGTGATGGTAGGGTTTAAATACATCGTTACTATTAGAACCATTGGTTACCATGTCAATAATATTTGCCATAGGGATTTTGGCGTTGACATTGACATAGTAGTGATCATCTTCGATGGCACCTCCATCTTCAAAAAGGAAGTATCGGCTAAATCCTGCACGGTGTCCCTCATCCCAGACTTTTTTCAGTATGGAAGGTGCATACTGCCTAGAATAATGCTCCTGAGGGAAAGTGGCATTTTTAGCGCCGACCATATCCAGTAGCACTCCAT
>JANQPK010000147.1 GCA_028289505.1 Cyclobacteriaceae bacterium | reverse complement strand
CAAGGTAGCGATGAGGGCTACTGATGGATTTGGTAATGGTTTGCAAATTGCTGGAATCGTTTATGATAATCAGGACCGTGAGGTAGCTGAATTCGCCACCTCAAAATCAGGATATACTCACTTTTTTATCACTCCGGCAGCAGGCAGGACTTATGCAGCTCGGGTTGAATTTGATAGTGTCCTACAAGATTATCCATTGCCAGCAGTTCAAGATACAGGATTGGTAATGTCGGCGGATACCGATAATCCGGGGGTTCTTAAAATCTCAGTTGATCATTCCACTGACTTTCAAAGCAACCTGTATTTGGTGGTACATACCAGGGGAATAATGAGAAAGATACAATTGCTAAGCCCAGAGGCGGCAAAAAATATCGATATTCCAATGGAAGAATTATTGGAGGGTATTTCCCATATCACCCTGCTAAGTGAGGACTTCACCCCTTTGTGTGAAAGATTGGTATTCAAATACCCGGAGGATTCCCAGTCAATTAATCTTAACCTTGACCACCAGCAGATTGGGCCTAGAGATAAGATGACCTTTCAGCTAAGTGGTTCCGGATCTTTAAAAAATGATCAACAAGCGCAGCTGTCGGTTTCTGTTGCCCGTTCTATGGGGGCCAAGCAAGAGAACAGGGACATTGTATCCAGTTTATTGCTCACTTCAGATTTGAAAGGGTCAATTCCGGGTCAGGTGAATTTAACAGATAAGGATCAAAGGGGCAATGCCCAGCTTCTGGATTTGATCTTACTGACTCATGGGTGGCGAAGATTTGACTGGAATGCACTTAAGCAGGACCAGAATATTACCATCAATTATCCTGCAGAAATCAATGCTCCCATCCTTTCCGGTCAAATTAAAGTAAAGCAGCAGCAGAAGCTACCTAAGGCGTTGCAGGTTAATTTTCTGGGTAAGGCTGCCATGATGAACTCTACTGGGCTAGACCAAGAAGGCAGATTTAACCTCGAAGTGCCATTTCGAGTATCAACTGAGAAAGTGCTTTTTTTCATCAATGAAGATACCTTGTCCTCCGATCAGGTTACCCTATTTTCTCCCTTTGATCTCCCACCTTTGCCTGCAACCTATTTTGGTACCTTCGATCCTAACTACAAGCAATATTTGGAAACCCTCAATACTAATATCCAAATATCTCAGGTTTATAGAGATCATAATCACATCAATGGGCTTCCAGAGCAGGATCAACAAACTTTTAGTACTTTTTATGGTGTTCCTGATCATCTATATCTATTGGATGATTTTACCAGGTTCGAGACGGTTGAGGATCTTTTTATTGAATACATTCGATCGGCGGTGATTCGGGACAATCGCAGAACCTCGGGGTTTTTTGTGATCTACGATAACGGTCTCATGCCCAATAAGGCACTTACCTTAATTGATGGAGTCCCAATTTTTGATTTTGACTATATGATGAATTTCGATCCTCTGGTGGTGGAGAAGATAGGGGTAGTAACTGAAAGTTACAGGATGGGTAATATTGAATACGCTGGCATCATTGACTTTACCACCTATCAGGGTGATTTTGATGGACAGGATTTTCCTGATTATATTGTGGAGAAAGTATATCACGGCTTGCAGCAACCTAGGTCATTTTATACTCCAGATTATTCAGAGCGTCAAAACCGGCTGGCGCGTATCCCGGATTACCGCAATACCTTATATTGGAACCCGCAGGTTGAAATAAAAGGTGGTGAGACCATTCAGCTAGATTTCTATACATCGGATGAACCCGGTTTGTACCGGGTCCAAGCCAATGGCATTACTGATAGGGGGAAACCTATATCCCTTCAAACCGAATTTGAGGTGGTAGCTAATCCTTAGCCTACCATTTGATGCTATCTGCTAATTCTTGCCTCTCCTGAACCAGTACCAACTCTAATCTCAATAGAACCGTCTCCAAGCATAGCAGTTTTCTTAATAGTGGTATGGCCGTTATTATTTATTTCTTCCTCTTTATCAAATGGAAATGGTGCATGTATCTCACCATTCTTTTTGTTGGCAGTCATGACCACCGTACCATTGATTTGGTTGCCATTAAAACTCAAAACCGCGTCGCCGGAGCCGCTGTTCACCGATATGTCTTCTTTCAAACTTTCTGACAACTCCACTACCACATCCCCAGAACCAGAATTAAAGCTGCTGGATTCTGCCAAAATCAGATCTTCTGCTTCGATATCACCACTTCCTACGTTGGCTTCAATGCCGCCAGAAATTGATGAGAGGTCAATATCTCCGGAGCCACAATTCAATTCAATCTCTCCCGCAGCATCACTAACAGTCAAATCGCCTGATCCGGCATTAGCTTCCAACTCCCCTTCGAATTGGTCTACTTCTAAATCACCTGAACCTGCGTTGGATTCAATCTCACCAGAAATATTGGTAAGGCTGAAGTCCCCAGAACCGGCATTCAGGTCGAGCTCCTCAACTGCGACGTTCGATGCTTCGAAATCACCCGAACCGGTATTAAAATCTATCTCCAATCCATCAGGGATAGTAATGGTCCAGGTACCTTCACCCCGCTTTGAACCTTGATTAGATTCTCTTATGATTAGTCGATTACTTACTTTTTCAACGGTGGGTTTGAAATCACTTCCGTAGGTATGTTCCAGTTTCACATTCACCAGATCTCCGGATCCTTTCTCCAGTTCACAGTCACTAGATCCAGTGCTGATTTCTATTTCTTCTATTCCGGTAAAGGTCTGATCGATTTGCTGGGCTATTACGGCCGGAGCCAACAGTAACGCCATAATTGAGATTCGTAAAATAAGTCTGATTTTTTTCATGGTTACAGTGTCAAAGTTTTCTTAAAGACTGCCGGAAATCCAGAAGGTTGCACCAGATGTGGATTTCCGTAGCCTTCGACTTATGAATTATCCTCTCCACTTCATAAACTACCTCCTAACTACTACCTTTAACCTATGCTAAAGTATTTGCTTTTAATTTTATTAGCCATCAGCTGCGGTCAACAGAAGGATCAAAATGCCTCTCAGTCCGATTCCATTGATGTCGATTCTTCTCAGGTGGAAGCCGCACAGTTGTATGCCAATAATTGCGCCGGATGTCACGGCTCCAACCTCAATGGGAACAGCGCCACCGCCCTGGTTAAAGATGATTGGATGTACGGTAAAACCAAGAGTCTAATGTTTCGCAATATCAAGTTTGGCATCAATCAAACTGAGATGGCGGGATTTGCCAATTTACTATCTGATGATCAGATTGGTAGCCTGGTAGCCTTTTTGTGGGGTAAGCAGGATGAGCCACTTGATGGTAAGCCAGAGATTCCAGAGTTTATTCAAACCGAGTACTACCGGATCGGTATTGAGCAACTGGCTGTTGAGACCTTAAAGGTTCCCTGGAGTATTGAGTTTGTGGATCATCGTACTGCCTTGATCAGCGATAGAAACGGACAACTGAATTGGATGGTGGACGGGCAACTGGATACTGATCCAATTGTTGGTACACCACCAACTCATACCGGTTCCAGCACTGGTGGTTATATGGATATAGCATTGGATCCGAATT
>JANQPK010000144.1 GCA_028289505.1 Cyclobacteriaceae bacterium | reverse complement strand
AGATATAAGTACCAGTAAGCCAGATTTACAAATAATCTAGGGGCAGGTTTCCAGAATGTTCCTATATCAGTGCCATAGGCTGCTGGTAAGATATCTTGTCCTTCCTGGGCAACCACCACTCGAGTATCATTGGAGTGAAAGCCTTTACCAGCCTTCACATACCATTGCAGACTTTTTGATTGTGTATAGAAAATATTGAGCTTAGGGCTCAGTATTCCTTTGGTTTCAGACAGTGTTTGGTAAGTTGGGGCAAGCTTGTCATAATACTTAAAATCAAAGAAGTCCAATCGCAATATGGGGTTGATGGTCCACTTACCGGCATCAAAGATTACTCCGGCATAAGTGCTCAAATTGGTCTCGTTGATATCCCCTAGTTGTACTGTTTCTAAGGTTTCTATACGGTTTCGGGTGTAGGAAAGCTCATTGTCAGTACTTTGATCATTCCTAATCCCCAATCCTGCTTGCCAGGTACCATTCAGATTTCCAGAGAAACTTCTAACATACTCGGTATTCAATCCAAAAAGGTTTCGCTGTTCTTTCTGCCGAATTTGATCTCCATTTACAGGATCCCGGGCAAAAAAGGTGAAATTACTGTACAACTCGAAATCGTAGTAGGTATAGTACGCTGTGGTTTTAATGGAAGATTGCTCGTCCAGATATTTGTCGTAATTGAACAAAATATTGGTCCTGCTGGTATTTCCACCCTCGGTATCATCAATTGCACCAAACCGAGTAATGGTACCGTCATCTACTGCGCGTTGTGGAATCTGACCTGAAGCATCCCAAGTACTGGTAAAATAGGAGGCAGTGAGCCCAACGTTCTCAGTTTCCGATATTTGATTGGTAAATTTCCCAAAGAGATTTATTCTGCTGAAATTTTGGGGACTTTCGAATGGACCATCAGTAAGTATGTACTCAGAGGCAACATAGGCACTTTTAGAATCGTCATTCATTACATTAAACATTCCTAAAAGTCTGGTGGTATTGAACTGCCCAAGTTCCATTTTGACCTCACTATTGTCCAGTCTTTTCTTAGTACCAAAATCTACATAGCCAGCAGTATTAAAATTCCCTTGATCGCTGTAATATGGCCCTTTGCCAAAATCTATCTCATCCACGGTTTCGGGAATTAGAAAATGCAGATCTGTATAACCCTGCCCATGGGCATGAGATACCATATTAACCGGCATCCCATCTACGGTAATGTTGATATCAGTACCGTGATCGATATCAAAACCCCTGAGAAAGATTTGCTCAGCTTTACCCCCTCCGGCATGTTGTCCAATGAATAATCCCGGTACTTGCTTGAGTAAATCCTGGGCGGAATTAATGGGACTGGTCTTGATATCAAGACTTGAGATTAGATTCAAACCGTTACTTGATGGAGAAACAATGATCTCATCAAGTGATATCGATTTCGGTTTTAGCCTTAAATTTAAATCGCCTTGACTTGGGTTAAACACAAGTTTTTCAGTTTCGTATGACAGGTGCCAAGTCTGTATGGTATCGCCTGACTGCATTTGCTCCATCATGAAAAATCCCTTTTCATTGCTGTGGGTGTGCTTTCCATTTGACAAATTAAGAATACTGACTTCTGGAACCGGCAAGTTATTGTGGTCGGTAACTGTTCCTCTTAATGTTTGGCCGCTTTGAGCATTGATATAATTGCTCATTAATAAACAACCAACCAACATTGGTAAAAATTTGATCATTATGGTTTGTTATAGTTAATATCCTTACTTAACACACGTTAAACAAAATTGTTTTTTAATAAAATATTATCAAGAAAAGATTGCAATATATTAATAAAAAATAGTAAATGCCCTATATATCGTATAAATACGCCCAGGTTTGTTTACCTGACACCAGTTTAACCAATTGTCTGGTATAGGCTTGAGTTTCGTATAAATTAGCAATAATTAACTCCTCGTTTGATAATGGAAATACCTTGCCAGTTATCTGATCCTTTGGGTTCCCTGTATAAATAGCAGCAGGATAGGTATGTTCAATCCCAGCCTGATCTGGTAGGATTATTTGGTGCAATTTAAAGTTTTGAAGAATATCTGGAGTTCCAGTAAGCAGACGATTAAATAATTCCAACTGTACCGGTTCCTCCAACAGGGTACCGTATGCAAAAAGTAGAGAAAGCCTATGATTTGCTTTCAATCATTCCAATCAGTAAATCAACTCCTCTTTTGACAAAGGTGGGGTCTTCCACATACTCTTCGCAGTCTACAATCTCTATGGTATCAGGCAGGTTGTCGATAAGATAATTAAAGAAAGCATCATCTGATTCTTTATCATACAAACTGGCTCCGACCATAGAATATCGGCCCACCCCTCCCCTGGGTATCATGAAATAGGCATTGCCAGTAGTACTTTTCAACCGTTCGCAGATACTTTCAGCCACCTGCACAATTTCTTCTGCGTTCAGGCGTGGCACAAAAACCACCGGGCTATGGAAGACGTAATCGTGATCCCGATAAGCTACTGGCACTTCATTGGGATGTACCAGGATTCCAAGATGCTCTGCGCCTCCGGGACATAGTACTTGCGGTAGGCCCATTTTACCAGCCACTGTTAGTCTTTCCGGGCCTCCTGCCCTAAGCACAGACCATACATCATCGGCGATCTCCCCCATGGCATAATCAAAGACAGCTCCTATGATGCCCTCCTTCATCATTTGTTCCATGGCTCTGCCACCAGAACCCACTGCATGGAATACAATCACCTCGTAGCCCTTCTGTTCAATATATTTAATGGCTTCCATGGCTCCATTGGTTAACACCCCCAAGTTGGACAAACCAATCAACGGTTTATCACCCTTTTCCATGGTAAATTTGGTCTCAACTTCCGCCATCCCACCTGCAGCAGCGGCAGCATTAGCCAAGATCTTTCGTGTGAATGGATTGAGCTTTAGGATATCACTTACCGAGAACATCATGGTGATATCTTTGATACCTACAAACTCTGAGGTATCCCCGGAGGCAATGGTGGAAACCATAATCTTGGGTAGCCCATAGGGTAAGGCTTGCATGATATCGCAACAACTGGATGTTCCTTGGGTTCCACCTAAACCCAGTATGGCATGCACCTGGTTAGCAGCGATCTTCTTTAATAATATATTAATGCTGCCTTGTACCATAACCGGGCCAGCTTCTTCCCGGGTAGGGTTTTCTAGTAACTCCTGAAGTGACTTGCCCCCGGCAGCAGCAATTTCTTCCCTACTTATACTAGCCTCGGTCCCGGGAGTGCCCACCACTCCTATATCCATTAGTAAAGCTGCTTGTCCCTGCTTTTCAATACATTCTATCAAGTATTCAGCTTCCTGGAATTTAGTATCCAGAGTGATTAGAAGCGCAACGGTCTTGGTCATTTTTCGGGAAATCTCAAATCAGCAAACTCTTTAGCAGCGGCATAAACAGCCTTTTCAATGGGTATTCTTTCGGTGGAGGAACCGGTCCAGACCCCGTCGCAACTGGTATGATTTAGAATAAACTGTGCATCGGTCGGGGTTTCCAAAGCTGCACCATGAGCGATCAGGATAACATCAGACTTTAGCTTACGCAATTCCTGGTTGGCCTCTTCTGTTCGAGCTGCTGTCTCTTCTATGGTCTCACCGGAATCATAACCTTTCAGGCCACCCTTAGTGGTGCCGGCATGGAAGCAAAAGACATCCGGTTGTGCTTCCTCGATGATGCGAACGCTATCCTCCATGGTAAACGCTAGGCCGATAGACACCATGTCCATTTCCTTAGCCAGTTTAAGCATTTCAATCTCGTTGTCCAGGGTAATGCCACTCTTGGTCAATACCCGGTAGATCTCACTGTCTTTATCTACATAGCTTATCGATGGTCCAATATTGGAAACTGACATGACGCCCATCTCTTTGCATTGGTTCAGTACCATCACCATATCTTTTAGCGGATCATTGGCATTTAAACAAGCACAAATAAATGCATCACCCTGTATCGCTGGCATGATGTCCTCACGGGTATAATCCAGGGTTTGCTTGTTAGAATCCAGTATCGGCCACATCATAGACATAGTGCCCATACCGTTAGCTCTAAGTCGCGCACCTGAAAAGGTATTGATACAATCAGCACCAGCCTTTTCCAACAAATTAGCCACCAAGCCGCTACCGGCACTGGCGATTAATATGGGAATTCTGTCGGTAACCTTCTTATTAAGCTTAGCTAGGATCTGCTGACGATTTGTTCTTTTTACAATCAACTTTTTAGTGTTTAGTTTTTAATACAACAACAGCAAGCAGCAAGAGCATACAGTTGCTCTGCGTGAATCTAGAAACCTGCAACTTACAACTTGCTAAATAACCCGTTCATTCCCTCCATCAATGGGTACCTGTGCTCCGGTAACTTTTGAAAATGTAGGCCCTAGCATGGCTACTACTAATTCGGCAACATCGTTTGAGGTCACCTCAACCTGCAATACATTATTGGTTTTGTATTGTTGTACCGTCAAACCATAGTGCTTAGCCCTGGCATTAAGTACCTCGTCCGTCCAAATTGCGGTATCATAGACCGCATTAGGATGCAACACATTTACCCGGATTCCTTTTTCCCCAAGCTCCAGTGCTGCTACCCTGGCCAGTTGGGTCAATGCTGCTTTAGCAACGGAGTAGGCCGAAGCCCCAGGACCAGGTGCTGGTACGTTCTTTGATCCCATGATAACAATGGCCGGGTCAAAACCAAGTTCCAAATAGGGAACACATAGTTGAATTAGTCTTTGATGACTGGTTACATTGATGTCCATACTTTTCTTCCATATGTCATCTGACATATCCTCAATGCGGGCACTCTTAGGAAATATACCAGCGTTGGTAACAAGCATGTCGATACCTCCAAATTGAGCAATAACCTGTTCCAGACACTTTTCTAATTGGCTTTCATTAGTTACGTCACAGGTTAATGGCAGCACCTCTGGTTGCGAGAACTCATCCAAAACACCCTTACTGATGTCTAAGGCGGCGACCACCGCACCAGCACCTACCAATGCTTCGACACAAGCTTTACCAATTCCGCTGGCCGCCCCAGTCACAATAGCTATTTTGCCTTGCATAGGCTTAGGCTTACCAGCTTTTTTTAGTTTGGCCTGCTCCAGGCTCCAGTACTCCATCTCAAACAAGTCTTTTTGGCCCAGTGCTTTCCAACCACCGAGGATCTCTGCCTGAACAATAGCCTTTTTTGTGTGTCTGGTGATATCCTCAATGATTTGAACATGTTTGGGTGTGGGACCGAAAGACAAGGTGCCCATCACTGGAACCACACCCCATCTGGGTGCAGGATCTAGTTGTTGCTCCCCAGAATTGTACTGTGCAAAGTACTTCTCATAAGCCTTTCGATAATCCTGAAGATTCTTTTTGTAGTCTTGATTGAAATTTACCGGTGTACGCTTAGTCCTGATAATATGGTCTGGTGTCAATGGCCCTCGATTGCTAATACTCTTCACATTTGGCAGGTTACTGAACCCAATGGAAGCTGGACTTTTATCCAATCTACCCAATACTGGCTGGCCCCAAAGGTCCGACACTTCCTTGCGTATGTTGGCCAGTAGCAGCGGGTCGGATTTGGTCACCTTTGGTCCTTTCAGCTCCTTGGCACCAGCTTGTTTTAGATACTTTTCGGCTTTGGAAACGATCTTAATCATTTTCTGATAGCTGGTCTTTCCATCATTATCGAAAGTAAATACACCATGATTCAGCAGAATCATCCCATCAAGCTTATCCCAATCAACATCCCGAGTCATTTGGTAAATAGTCTTGGCCAGAATAAAACCTGGCATCACATAGGGTACAACCAACATGTTTTCACCATAGATCTCCTTGATTCGCGCTGCACCCTTAGCGGTATTGGTGACCACCACTACGGCATCAGCGTGGGTATGATCTACAAAAGTATAGGGTATAATACCGTGTAAAATTGCCTCAACCGAGGGGTTTGGAGCAGCTGGATTGGTCAGAGCCATACGTTGATACTTAACCATGTCCAGGTCACTTAAATGGTCAAGTTCTGCCAACTTGCTCAATTCATCTAGCTTGAGTGGCGCAAAACCAGGTTCTTCAATAGTGGCCAGATCCCACCCACTACCTTTAACATACAGTATTTCCTCACTTTCGCCGAAAATATTTTTCTCTTTTATTTTTACCGAAGTATTCCCGCCTCCGTGGAGCACCAAATCTTCCTCGGCTCCCAAAAGTCTGGAGGTGTAGACCCTCATCTTCAGCAGGTTTTTACCACATTTTTTAGCCTCCTTATCGTTCCATCTATTTTTCATTGATCACAAACTGTTGTCCTTGATAAAGTCATTTAAAGCAGCTCTCAACTGCTCTGAATGTTTTGCATTGTCAATATAACGAGAAGTCACTTTTCTGAGAACTGATCCAGCTATACTTTGAGAAATTTTTTCCGCCATGGCGTAGGGATGCAGGGGGTCATGGTCATTTCCAATTACCATTGTGGGCAGGTTAATCTGCTTCAGTTGCTCGATGCTGTCGAAGGGATGATCATTTACCATTAATGGGATTACTTGAGCTAGCTCCGGTTGTTGCTCAGGTGCGAATACACCCAGTACCGATTGCGCTGCAGCATTAGGTTTTAAGTTTTGAAATTCCTCTAATGCACTGAATCTAGCTTTTCCATCGGCTTGATCTAATTGCTGTGCAGCTGGCAATAATATAAGCAGGTTATCCGGATTTGATTGATCAAGCCAGGCCGGCCTTACCAAAAAAAGACCCATCACCCGCTCTGGGTATCTCAAGGCCACGTTTAAGGCGATACCAGACCCCATAGATATCCCACCAAAGATCGCTTTAGACACATTGTGCATATCAAGAAAGTCGATAACCTCATCGGCATAGCGGTTAAACGATACGCTAAAGTGAGGTGGCAAGGGGCTGCTACCGTGACCTGGACAATCGATTGCCATTAACCTAATACCCTTTAATCCTCCGAATAACGCCTCTACCTGACCTAGGTTGGCAGTCAGTCCATGCTGAAATACCAACGGAGTTCCTTCCCCAACAGTAATACCATTTATGTAGGATTTCTTCATTCTCGGGTAGCCGTCAACTCCACACTTCCCTCCGAATATGATGCCATTCCCTTCATACTGTTTTCTTCTACCAATAGATCAAGTGATACCAATTCACTTTCAATATAAACTCGAAACGAAAGCCGGCCGTTTTCATACGTAACATCCTCTGCCTTCAATACCTGTCCGTTGACCTCCACCTGTGCAGAATAAGCATCGGATTGGAGTTCCACAACTATCTTACCAGCGGAATATTCATAAGCGGCGTCAGGCGCCAGGTATTTCCAAGTTCCCACTGGAGATGTATCTATTTCCGTGAGCCAAGCGATTAACCAAACTAGGGATGACAGCATAATCTTACTATACATAAAAAGATGAATTTAAGTGGTGCTTGAAGTAGTCCGTAAGTAATGGAAATTATTTCTTTTTAACAATGGCGCTATAGTCACCGCTTTGTATTATTGCTAAAAATCCCTGGATATGAAAATAGGCATGAACCTTCTGTTGTGGACCACCGATATTGATGAAAATCTCTATCCTATTTTGGAAGATCTCAAAACAACCGGTTTTGACGGTGTGGAAGTACCCATTGGTGATGAGGGGACACAAAAGTATCGGGATTTAGGTAACAAAATCAAAGCATTAGATCTTGGCTGTACTTGTGTGACTTCTATTTTTGAGGATGGTAATCCAGCCAGTTCCGATCCTAACGTAAGGGCAAAGGCAGTAGACCAAATGAAATGGCGCATTGACATGGGCAAAGAATTGGGAGCAGAGGTGATTTGTGGACCTTTCCATTCAGCTTTTGCTTATTTTTCAGGTGAACCTCCTACCGAAGAGGAAAGAAAAAATAGTGCCGAGGTGATGCGAAAGGCTGCAGAATACGCAGCGGAGGTAGGTATCATGCTTACTCCGGAGGCACTTAACCGGTTTGAATGTTACCTTTATAATACCCTTGATGA
>JANQPK010000265.1 GCA_028289505.1 Cyclobacteriaceae bacterium | reverse complement strand
GGTGATAATGCGGTAGAAAGATTTCGCACCCTAATTGGGGCTACCGATCCCACCAAGGCTGCTCCTGGTACAATCCGACAGCTTTTCGCTACCTCTATAGAAGCTAATGCCATTCATGGGTCTGATTCTGATGAAAATGCTTTAATAGAAGCTGCATTTTTCTTCTCTGAATTGGAGCGTTACTAGTCAGGATCCTTTTCCTTGGTAAAGAATACCCTGCGCAGCCATCTGGGTAGAAAGATCGCCCCTAACAGCAGGTAGGGATAGAATGAGAGTGCCCTCCACAGGATATTGCTGATTAAGGTATATGGACCCAAATAATCTTCGAAAAACAAGGGAAAGAAAAACTCAGCTGCACCACTACTACCAGGTGTAGGTGAGACCAACATAATGATCCAAAGTATCAATTGACGGGCAAAAATCAACAGATGGTCCGACATCGGCAAGTCAACCAGTGAAGCAATGATAAAATTGAGTTGCAAGTACCGTACAGACCAAATCAAGATGGTGATGATGGTAATGGAGGTCCAGAATGATACCTGCTTACCTTTTAACTGGCTGGAAGCCCATATAATCTCGTTGCCATGCTCATAAGCACGATAGCGCCACTTCCTTAAAAATTTTATAGAGGTAATTTTTAATAATAACCACTTGAAAGCTCGAGGCCTGACAAATAAGCCATAACCCATGACCAGGGTGTAAATACCAATTAGAAAATAGCTGATCCAAAACAGTACCTGCAAGCCACTTTGAGGACTAAACGACCATCCTAGAAAGCTTAGTGGGCTATCAGACTCAGGGATTATTTGTCCGTCTGCAAAAAAGAAAACCGTAGGAGCAAACACCACAAAGATCAGATTGTCCATAATGGCAGTAAGCATCACCAAGGCCAGAGATTTACCAAGACTGACACCCTCCTTCATCAGGATGAAAACAGCTACTGCGGTCCCTCCTACCACGGACGGTGTAACCGCACTGGCAAACTCCCAAAGAATGATAACATAAATAGAACTGGTCCAATCCAGGTGTTCTTCGGCAATTACCTTAATGCGAAAAATATAAAGCACTGCCCTCAACACGATCATCAGTAAAGCCAGGCTGAAAATTCCCGGGCGTGCGTTTTTAATCAATGACAGGTTTTCTGCACTGACGTTTGGATCGCTGTAAAACAGGTAGGCAACGATACCCAGCCCAAACAGGACAGGTATCCAAACTTTATTGGGATTGAGTGTCTTAAATATTTTACCGGTATCCTGGGTCATTTAGTCAACCAAGGCTTCTTCCAGTTTCTCTATCCAGAAATTGTTGAACCCCATTCCCAGGTGCAGTGTGATCACCCTCATCTGAAGTAAATCCAGGATTGCAAGAAAATTAAAAATTACCGCAATCTTATTGGATTCCTGACTGATAATGTCTGTAAAAGCTAGCTTTTGTCCAATGGCAAGCTTTCCCAGCAGCTTATTTTTTTGTCCTTCGATACTGTATGGGTATTCCACGATTTGGTGTACCGGCCGATTTTGTTCCTCCTCAAATCTGCTCATCACTTTTTGGAATGACTTAAGCAGTTTGTACAGGGTGATATCCTGTAATTCAGCTTCCACATTAGTAATGGCTGATAACGCACGAATCTCAGCATTAGCATTTCCCCTAGACTCTTTCTGGGATCTGTCTAACTCCATCTCCTGCAATTTGGATAGTACGGATTTGTATTTTTTGTATTCCAATAAATGTTTGACCAATTCATCTCTGGGATCAATCTCGTTACCCTCCTCGTCCAAGACTGGTCTGGGCAGTAGCATCTTGGCTTTTATCCTCATCAGGGTTGCTGCCACTAGAATGAACTCACTGGCCACCTCAATATTCATGCTTTCCAGCTGATGGATATATTGAAGAAAGTCCTCGGTTATACTGGTGATTGGAATATCATAAATGTCCAGTTCATCGCGTTGAATAAAAAATAACAGCAGATCAAACGGTCCCTCGAAAAGAGGTAACTTAACTTCGAAACTCAAGTTTGTATTCGATTAAATCAGGCAAATAACAAAAAATACCGGCTGTTCAAAGATATTATTATATAGCTTGAAATCATTGCGGGACCTGTAAAAATTGTACATTTGGATATTGTCAGTTGAATTTATGGGAGTTATTTCCAGAACATAATACATTTTTGTAGGTTATATCCTAGAACTACAGGCTATTCTTTATGTTAATTAAGCCGGGAGAACTATTAGGTACCATAAGCAGTCCCAAGGACCTGAAAAAGCTAAAACAGGATCAGTTGGTTCAGCTGACCCAAGAACTGAGGCAGTACATTATTGATTCAGTTTCAGTTTATGGCGGCCATTTTGGTGCAAGTCTCGGAGTAATTGAACTTACGGTAGCACTCCACTATGTGTTCAACACGCCAGTTGATCAATTGGTATGGGATGTAGGACACCAGGCCTATGGTCACAAAATCCTGACTGGGCGCCGAGAGGGTTTTCATACTAACCGACTTTACGGAGGATTATCTGGGTTTCCAAAAAGATCCGAGAGCATCTATGACACCTTCGGAGTAGGTCATAGTTCTACATCGATATCTGCGGGTCTGGGAATGGCTCAGGCTTCTACCTATCTAAAGCACACCGAAAAGAATCATATTGCAGTAATTGGCGATGGGGCCATGACTGGCGGTTTGGCTTTCGAAGCTATGAATCATGCAGGTGTTTCCAACTGCAATCTGTTGATTGTGCTCAACGACAATTGCATGTCCATAGACCCAAATGTGGGGGCATTAAAAAACTACCTCACTGATATCACCACTTCCAAAACCTACAACAAGGTCAAGGACGAATTGTGGCATGCCCTGGGTAAGCTAAGTGCTTTTGGCTCGTCCGCGAGGGAGGTAGTATCCAATGTTGAAAATGGCATTAAGTCTGTGCTTCTGAAGCAAAGTAATCTGTTTGAATCACTCAATCTAAGGTATTTCGGACCGGTTGACGGCCACGATGTCGATCATTTGGTTCATGTTTTCCGGGATTTACAAAGTATACCAGGCCCCAAGATACTTCATTGCATCACCGTGAAGGGTAAAGGATTTCCGGAGGCGGAAAAGAATCAGACCAAATGGCATGCGCCCGGAAAATTCGACAAGGTAACCGGGGAGATTCATAAGAAAGTACATGAAACGCCACAACCTCCAAAATACCAACAGGTCTTCGGGCATACCATGGTGGAATTGGCGGAAAAGAATCCCAAGATCATGGGCATTACCCCAGCTATGCCCTCGGGATCTTCTCTCAACATCATGATGGAGGCCATGCCGGACAGGGCTCTGGATGTGGGGATAGCTGAACAGCACGCGGTTACTTATAGTGCAGGACTAGCTACCCAGGGCATCATTCCGTTTTGTAACATCTACAGTACTTTCATGCAACGAGCTTTTGACCAGGTAATTCACGATGTATGCATTCAAAATCTTCCGGTCAACTTTTGTTTGGACCGTGCAGGCTTCGCTGGAGCCGATGGGCCTACTCACCACGGTGCCTACGATTTGGCCTACATGAGATGTCTTCCCAATATGATCGTTTCAGCCCCTATGAACGAATCGGAGTTGAGGAACTTAATGTATACCGCCCAGCTACCACGCAAAGAAAAGGCCTTCACCATCCGATATCCCAGGGGGCAAGGTGTTATGCCTGATTGGCGTACTCCAATGAAGGAGATAGGTATTGGCACCGGGAGAATGATTCTGGACGGGGAGGATTTGGCGATATTAACCATTGGACACATTGGGAACTACGCAGTAAAAGCTTGCCAAATGCTTCAGGAGCATAATCTTTACCCCGCCCATTTTGACATGCGATTTGTCAAACCCTTGGACCAACAGTTATTACACAACATCTTTTCAAGATTCTCTAAAGTGCTCACCGTTGAGGATGGTTGTTTACAAGGAGGATTTGGAAGTGCTATCATTGAATTCATGTCGGACCATGGCTATCAGGCCGCTGTGAAAAGACTTGGTATTCCTGACCGAGTAGTGGAGCATGGACAGCAAATTGAGCTACAACAAGAGTGCGGTTTTGACCCCGACTCAATCGCCGAGGAAGCCATGTCCATGATGGTTGACTATCCTGCAGAGTCCATCAGCTAAGTATCTCATTTACAGCTGGTTTTGATCCTAGGTTGGAGCTGTTTAAAATACAACCACTTTATACCCATGTAATTTTTGGCCAAAACATCGCTTTTCTCGGCCTGGAAATAATGCTAAATCGTAGTCATAAAAAATAAAGACCTATTTGGATCTGAGGATTACCTGATTTAAAAAGATTAAAATCATGTTACTGTACGAGAAAATTGAAAGTATTGAAATATGGAACCATTGGGCCTCTCTGGTTTCTTTTGGAGTAATTGCTTTTGGATTGTGTATTCTGGCCTACTTCTGGTCTGGATTGGTGCTAAGCAAGGGGTACAAGGCAAAATACGACTTCCGAAATCTGCATGAGATCAGAATGCTGTTTTATTCCAGCGTGTTTTTGATCTCAGGGGTTGCCATCTACTTGACCACGCTTTCCAATGAGCCAACGGTTGTTTGGTTTATCGTTAGCTTATTTGTGGCGGTTATGATGTCAATTCTGGCTATCTCCGTTATCCATAATCTGCTGAATTTCTATTATCCCACTTTCCTAGAAAAGAAATTACAGCATTTGCGTTACAAGCCGCGGATCTCCCCCAGGTCTGGAAAACCCATGAAATTGCTAAGTGAAGAGGAAGAGGATGTGCACTTAGATGAGGGTATGCAAGCTGAAGAGAATATATTTTCTGTTGACTACGATGTATGGGTGGATGAGGAAACTGGTTATACTCAGATTGAAAAATATGCAGGTCACTTGCACGCTGTTGAGTGTCCTGAATGTAATTATCAGACCTTAAAAGTGGTCAAAGAAGAACTTTTAGAGTCTCCAACTGAAACAGAACCCGGACAGTTATTGAAATACCAAAACTGTACCTACTGTGGACATAAGGTCAAGAAGGCCTTTAAGGTGGCTCCATTATCCAAAATTTCTGATACTTCAGATCAGGTGACAGTTGTGACAAACTAGAAATTGTGTTAAATCAGGTGTAAACCCCGCACTTGGCGGGGTTTTTTATTTATAGCTGAATACACACATTTTGGGCCTTAGTAAAGAACCTGAGCGCCTCCTCACCTCCTTCTCTACCCACACCTGATTGTTTCATGCCGCCGAATGGAGTTCTAAGGTCCCTTATCAACCAGCAGTTCACCCAGACCACCCCGTTCTTTAATAAACTAGCCACTCGATGGGCCCTACTAAGATTTTTGGTCCAAATGCTGGCAGACAAGCCGTATTCTACCGAGTTGGACCACTCAATCACCTCCTGCTCGTACTTAAAAGGAGCGAGAGTAATCACCGGACCGAATATTTCCTCTTGATTGGTTCGACAATTATGGTGGAGACCCTCTATGATTGTTGGTTGCATAAAATAGCCATGCTGGCACCTACCCTTTACTTGAATACGCTCACCTCCAACAATAATTTTACCACCTTCGTGCTTGGCCAATGCTATATATGACTCAATTTTCTGCAAATGCTCTTTAGAAATGATTGCCCCCATTTTGGTTTCAGCATCTGCCGGGTCAGCAGGTTTTAGCCATCCAACTTGATCCACTAACGCTTTTTTAAAGCGTTGATAAATCTCCTGCTGCACGAATACTCTGGATCCGCACAGACAGATTTGTCCCTGGTTGGCAAAGCCAGATCTAATGGTATGCTTTAGAGCATCTTCAAAATCACAGTCCTGAAAAACTATATTGGGGTTTTTACCTCCCATCTCGAGAGATAGTTTTTTGAATAAGGGAGCTGCATTGGATGCGATGTTTCGTCCTGTTTGTGTGCCCCCGGTAAAACTGATGGCCGTAATGTCAGGATGGTCTACAATTGCTTGACCTGTGGGGTCACCGGGGCCGTGTACAATATTAAGCACCCCTGGTGGAAGTCCGATTTCTATGCATAACTGTGACAACATATGGGCAGTCATGGGAGTGATTTCAGATGGTTTTGCGATAACACAATTCCCGGTAGCTAATGCAGGTGCAATCTTCCAACTCAGTAAATACAATGGAAGGTTCCAGGGTGAGATACAACCTACTATGCCAATCGGATTTCTGTTGGTATAATTTAGAATAGTAGGACTGGTATGATGGGCTTGACTGGCGGTATGCAGCACTGCGTTGGCAAAGAATCGAAAGTTAGCGACAGCCCTGGGTATATCAAGTGATCTGGCCAAAGCTAGGGGCTTTCCGGTGTCCTTGGATTCAGCAGAGGCCCATCTATCCCGATCATCCTCTATAGCCTGCGCAATTTTCAATAACCATTGAGAACGATCGGCTGAGCTAAGCCCAGCCCAACCCTGGAACGCCTTCTTGGCCGCAATCACCGCCACATCAATATCACTGGGCTCAGACACGGGTAACGATGCATACTCACTGCCAGTGGCGGGTTCCTCAGTAGGCATGACATTACCCGACTTTGAGGTAATCAATGCACCATCTATGTAATTTTGAATAATCTCCATGGTGTATGTTAAATATAAAGAATGTCTGCTACATAGAACCTATAAGCAGGATCGTTTGGGGTTTTTTGGTTATCTTTAATTAGGAAGTAAGTAGTAAAAACAACCGTTCAAATGTCCATAAAACCTCCCTTCAACTTATCTCAATGGATAGAGGAAAACCGCCAATTACTAAAACCACCAGTTGGTAATAAAAACCTTTATACAGAGTCCGGAGATTATATTGTGATGATTGTAGCTGGGCCTAATGCCCGTAAGGACTATCACTACAACGAGACTGAGGAGCTATTCTATCAAATTGAAGGCAATATTACGGTTTATATACAACAGGATGGCAAAAAAGTGGAAGTTCCAATCAGGGAAGGTGAAATGTTCCTGCTTCCAGCGAAAGTGCCTCATTCGCCGGTCAGGCCCGAGGGTAGTATCGGCCTGGTGATAGAGCGTAAACGAGAACCTCAACATAAAGATGGGCTTATGTGGTTCTCGGAAACTGCAAATGCGAAATTATATGAGGAGTATTTTCACCTCACCAACATTGAAAAGGACTTTCTCCCAGTTTTCAGGAAGTTTTACGCTGACGAGAAATTAAGGACTTGCCCAGTTACTGGAGAGGTATTGGAAGTTGACCCCAGGTTCGTCTAAGTATGGACAAAGTTTTTAAAGTAGATTCACACACTCACATTTTACCTGAAAAGTGGCCGGACCTCAGGCAACGTTATGGATATGGTGGGTTTGTCAGACTTGAGCACTACAGGCCCGGCGGTGCTCGCATGATGCTGGACAATAAATTTTTCCGAGAAGTACAGGATAATTCCTGGGATCCCAAACGAAGAATTGAGGAGTGCGACCGCCATCATGTGGATGTGCAAGTGCTTTGTACGGTACCCATTATGTTTAGTTATTGGGCCAAGCCCAAACACACCCACGATCTTTCTCAAATACTTAATGATCATATCGCGCAGGTGGTGCATGACTACCCCGATCGATTTATTGGCTTGGGTACACTGCCCATGCAGGCACCCAAACTAGCGGTTAAAGAGTTGGAGCGTTGTATGGACATTGGAATGCGTGGAATTCAAATAGGCTCGCATATTAATGATTGGAACCTCAATAGTCCGAAGTTATTCCCGGTGTACCAAGCTGCTGAAGCTGTAGGTGCGGCAATACTGGTTCATCCATGGGAAATGATGGGTCAGGAACAGATGTCCCGATACTGGCTCCCCTGGCTGGTAGGAATGCCTGCTGAAACCACCAGGGCAATTTGTTCTATGATCTTTGGAGGTGTTTTTGAAAAATTTCCTAACCTCAGGGTGGCCTTTGCTCATGGCGGAGGTTCATTACCTGCAACCATTGGGAGAATTGAACATGGGTTTAAGGTCAGACCAGATCTATGTGCAGTTGACAACCCCATCAATCCAAGACAATATTTAAATAAGTTTTACGTGGACTCCTTGGTTTTTGACCGGCATAATCTGAAATTCCTGATTGACCTGATGGGTATTGACCAGATAGTAATGGGGTCGGATTATCCGTTTCCCTTAGGAGAGTCCGAACCAGGTACCTTAGTTGAGAGCCTGGATATTAGTCCGCAGGATAAGCAGAAGTTACTGGGTGGGAACACCATGGAATGGCTGGGAATAAAAACCAAAACATTTGTTAAATGACCAGCTATATCTCATGCTTTGAAAGTCCAATAGGACCACTGAGCATAACCAGTTCGGCGTCACATATACTGGAGATTTCCTTTTCAAGGAAGCAAAATCTCACCTCTTTTTCCAACCTTCCAACTATTCACCTTTCTTGTATTGATCAGCTTCAGCAATATTTCTCGGGGACTTTGAAAGCCTTTGATTTACCCCTGAAACCAGTTGGCACCAGTTTTCAGCAAAAGGTATGGCAGGCGCTGATGAAAATACCATACGGAAAGACCATATCCTACCAGAAATTATCAGACAGCTTGGGGGATCCAAGAGCCATCCGAGCAGTAGCCGCTGCCAATGGTAAAAACAGAATACCTGTGGTAATCCCTTGCCATAGGGTTATCGGCTCAGATGGTTCGCTGGTTGGGTTTGCGGGAGGTCTGAAAATTAAGGAATGGTTGCTGAGACACGAGGGGGCCATAGCCCAATACCATTTATTCAGCACCCCTTAATTGCAACTCCAGCACCTCACATGAACTTGGATACCAGTCATACATTTGCCCAGACTCAAGATCGTGAAGACCCTTTAGCCAGTTTTCGGAATGGATTCCATATCCCTCAATTTAAAGGTGGAGACTGCATCTATCTCTGTGGTAATTCTCTAGGTCTCCAGCCTAAATCAGTGGTAACTGCTATTGAAAATGAGTTAGATACCTGGAAAAGCATGGGTGTGGAAGGGCACTTTAAAGGAAGTTTTCCCTGGTTCCACTATCATAAGTTTTTAAAACCTACTTTGGTCGAACTAACTGGAGCTTTGGACCAAACAGAAGTAACCCCAATGGGCAGCTTAAGCGCTAATTTGCACTTTATGCTAGCCACCTTTTATCAACCAGACCAACACCGATATAAGATTATAGTAGAAGCTGGTGCCTTTCCCAGCGACCTATACGCTCTGGAGACACAATGTCTATTTCATGGTTATGACCCCAATACTGCCATCATTGAAGTCTCTCCAAAACCAGGAGCTCATATTTTAGAGACCACTGATATTGTAAATTGTATAGAAAAGCATGCAGATCAGCTGGCAATGGTGCTGTTTAGTGGAGTTCAATACTACTCAGGTCAACGATTCGAGATCGGTCCAATTACTGAAGCCGGACATCAGGCTGGTGCCATGGTGGGCTGGGATTTGGCACATGCTATTGGGAATGTACCCTTATCTCTTCACCAGGATGAGGTAGATTTCGCGGTTTGGTGCAGCTATAAATACCTTAATTCTGGTCCCGGTGGAACTGCTGGGATTTTTGTTCATCAAAAACACGGGGGAAACACAAAATTAAAGCGTTTAGGAGGTTGGTGGGGACATCATGAACAAGAACGCTTCCATATGAAAAAGGGCTTTAAACCGATTACTGGTGCGGATGGCTGGCAACTTAGTAATGCCAACGTCTTATCCATGGCAGCGCAAAAAGCTTCACTTGAAATATTTAAGCAGGCCAATATCGATCGGATACGGAAGAAGAGTTTACTATTGACAGGTTACCTGGAAACTCTGCTAATGAAATTATCCAGTGAGTCTGGAGTATTTGAAATTATAACACCTGAAAATCCAGAGCAAAGGGGGGCTCAATTATCACTTTTGTTTCACCAGCAGGGACGGGAAGTTTTTCAGGGGTTAAAAGAACAAGGCGTAATAGTGGATTGGCGTGAACCGGGCTCCATAAGGGTTGCTCCTGCACCACTTTACAATACTTTTGAAGATGTTTTTCAATTTTGCGAAATACTTAAACGCTTGATTGAATGAGTGAAAAAAAGATAACCGTACTAGGGGCTGGACTGGTGGGCTCGCTAATATCAATCTTTCTGGCAAAACGCGGTTTCAAGGTAAAGCTGTACGAAAAGCGAGTTGACATGCGCAACCAACGGATTGATGGGGGGCGCTCCATTAATTTAGCACTGAGTCACCGGGGCTTGACTGCTTTACAAAAGGTTGGGCTTTGGTCTCAGGTCAAAGAAATCTGCTTACCCATGAAAGGTCGTATCATGCATGATCAGGATTGCAATATAACCTATCAACCTTATGGACAGGAGGGGCAACATATTAATTCGATCTCCAGGAGTAAACTCAATATGCTTTTAATGAATGCCGCGGAGACATCGGGGGTGGAACTTCACTTTGAAGAACAATGTGTTGATGCCAATCTCGACCTTGGGACTTGCTTTTTCGAAGGGGTTACAGGTCGGATTAAAGTGGAATCAGATTTTATATTGGGGGCAGATGGAGCGTTTTCGGGAGTAAGGGAGGCTATGCGTATTACGGACCGATTTAATTTCTCCCAATATTATCTCCCTCATGGTTATAAGGAACTAACCATACCGGCTACTCCCTCGGGAGATTTTGCTCTAGACCCAGAGGGATTACACATTTGGCCCCGTGAGCAGTATATGTTGATCGCGCTTCCCAACTTGGATCGAAGCTTCACCTGCACCTTGTTCTTACCCTTCGAAGGTAAAATATCTTTTGAGCATTTAACCGAACCAAATGAAGTGCAGTCATTTTTTAAAAGCTCCTTTCCTGATGCAGTGCCTCTGATGCCACACTTGTTGCAGGACTTTAGCCAAAACCCTACGGCATCTCTGGTAACCATCAGGTGCAATCCGTGGATGGTCGGTAAAGCAGGCCTTATCGGTGATGCCAGTCATGCCATAGTTCCCTTCTATGGACAGGGTATGAATGCTGGCTTCGAAGACTGTCGTTTGCTAGATGATAAACTATCGAAGCACCGCAACCAATTGTCCACTGCCTTCAAGGAATTTCAGGCCAATCGTATAATTGATGCAAATGCCATTGCGGATCTGGCGTTTCAAAATTTCGTAGAGATGAGAGATCTGGTAGCGGACCGGGAGTTTTTACTGAGGAAGGAAATTGAGATGAAATTACAAGAATCATATCCCGAGGTTTGGATCCCATTGTACAGTCGTGTCACCTTCAGTGATCAAGCCTATAGCCTTGCCCTGAAAATTGGTCAGATCCAACGGTCTATTATGGATAAGGTAATGGAGATCCCCGGTATCGAGCACAACTGGCGGCATATGGATTTTACTGATGTGGTCACAGATCTGAAAGCACAGGTTGATTCGATATAAGCTGCTTGTACTGTTCAGCCCGGTAAAGTATTTCTGAAACATAGTGTACGGGCTCCCCACCACGGCAATATCCAGCTGACACCACAGGATCTTTGTAAAACTCTGGTTCTGCTTTTTTCAGCAGGTAGTAGGCCACGTTATCATCCCAAATAGTTGAATCCCTACCGTACTTTGCACTCAGCTTTCTGGCATCCAGTACGTGGCCCTGTCCCGCATTATATGATCCCAGAACAAACTTAATACGCTCTGTAGCCTCTGGAACTTTCTGTAGCCAAAGCTGGTCCAGCCACTTTAGATAAGCTACACCGGCATTAATGCTCTGCTGGGGATCTTCAGGATCGGTAGCGCCGTACTCTTTAGCAGTTTTAGGCATCAACTGCATCAGCCCTTGAGCGCCTACCCAGCTATCTGCTTTAGGATCAAACTTAGACTCCTGAAATATCAGGGCCGCCAGTAATTCCCAATCCCAGCCCAGGTCCATGGCCGCAACTTTGATCATAACGTCATAGGGGCTGATTTGATTGCCAGACAAGGTAGAGAAATCACTATGAACGCGTCTTAAGGAGGCTTTTGGGCTTTCAAAATAGCGTTCGTACACGGTATAGAAGGCTATCTCTTGCTTCATTTGGTTTAGCCATGAATTAGTGGCGTTCAATAAATCGGTACTATTGGTCCTAACTCCCCAAGCAATACGTTGAGTGAAACTGATTGGGGTTTCGACATCCAGAACATTATGATAAGTGGCATTGAGTTTAGCCACGTTCTCATCGGCCACTGTGTATTTTACATTTCCAAGTGCCACCTGATGAATCAAATTCTCTATCTCAACATTTCCGGGCTCTTCGACCACAATGATATCACCACCCAACTCATCCGAAAGATTATTTAATCGATCCACAAAGCTGGTACTCTTTCTGACATGCACTTCTTGCCCGATCAAATCGACCTGGTCACGGATAAGTACTTTTTCAATTTCGTGCAGTTTCATCTGCCGCCAATTATCAGGCTTTTTTTGCACCAGCACCTGACGTGATAAGGTGAGGTGATCCGTAAAGGCAATGTGCTGGGCTCTCTTTTTGGTAACCGTTAGGTTATAGGCTACAATATCACCCTGACCAGCATTTAGTTTTTCAATTGCATCTTCTATATCCCTGGTGATGATAAGTTCCAATTGAACTCCCAGGTCTTCAGCCAATAGATTTAACAACTCATATTCATAACCCATGGGCTGCCCTTTGTAAATAAAATAGCTGGTGGTGCTGTTATCTACTATTGCCTTGAGCGTATCCCTTTGCTTTATTGCTTGAAGGTCGAACTCTATTGGAGGTTTTGGAGAAGGTTCGTTTAACGCATCTACCTCTGGTTGACTTTTGGCACAAGCCACTAGTAAAAATAGAGGAACAACAATGCCTAAA
>JANQPK010000131.1 GCA_028289505.1 Cyclobacteriaceae bacterium | reverse complement strand
AGATATAGGTGGACATTTTTTTGACCTTGATGGTGATGGGGATCAAGACCTTTATCTGGCCAGTGGTAGTAACGAATGGGAAGAAGAATCCCACATTTACCAGGATCGATTGTATATTAATGATGGTGCTGGTCATTTCAAAAGGGATCAGCAAGCTCTTCCCGATTTGCGCACCAGTAATTCGGTAGTACGTTCAGCAGACTATGATCAAGATGGAGATCTGGATTTATTTGTAGGAGGAAGACTACGCCCAGGGAAATACCCATTAGCTGCAAATTCAGTAATACTAAACAACCAGGATAGAATTTTCACAGCGGTTACTGATAACATAGCCGAAGATCTGCAAGGGATTGGGATGGTAACAGATGCACAATGGACAGATTTTGATTCAGATGGTGACCTCGATTTGCTTTTAGTGGGCGAGTGGATGCCCATTACTTTGCTAGAGAACCGGGATGGAAAGTTTCATCGCTACCAGGAGTCTTCCCTAGCAGAAACCCATGGTTGGTGGTATAGTGTGGCTTCAGCAGATATAGATGAAGATGGTGATACCGACTACTTTGCCGGTAATTTGGGCACTAATTATAAGTATAAGGCCAATAAAAACGAACCCTTTGAGGTATATGCAGATGACTTTGATCAAAACGGCAGCCTGGATATAGTGCTTAGTTATCACCAGCAAGGAAAGATATTTCCGCTAAGAGGAAAGCAATGCTCTTCTGAGCAAATGCCCTTCATAAAGGAAAAATTCACAAGCTACGCAGCTTTTGCCTCTTCTGATCTCATTCAAGTTTATGGTCAGGAGAACCTGGAAGATGCATATCACCTAAAAGCCTATACTTTCGCTAGTGTGTTCATTGAAAATCTTGGACAAGGAAAATTCAGGATCAGTAGTTTGCCAATTACTGCCCAGTTTTCCTCGGTAAATGGAATCATTGTAAAGGATTTCAATTCCGATGGAATCAAAGATGTTTTGGTTGCCGGTAATATGTTTCAGGCAGAGGTCGAGACCGCACGCAATGATGCGGGAATAGGACTGCTATTAAAAGGTAATGGGAATAATACTTTTGAGCCTGTGCCCTCTTATATAAGTGGCTTCTTAGCTCCTTGGGATGTGAAAGATATCCAACTGCTCCAACGGCAAGATGGAACTACCTTAGTACTGGTGGCCAATAATAACGATAAATTACAGGTCTTTTCACAGCAACCTCAGTAAAGCAGATTACCAGGTACGCTCCTTTAATAACTCTTGTATTTGTTCTTTAGGCACGGGAAGTTCATCGATATGATCTTCTAACCACTCCTCGAAATCCTGATTGATCTCCTCAGACCATCGAGCATCAATCTGGCCCGGTGTATACGTTCCTTCTTTAAGACGCTGCACACCGAACAAATCTTTGAGCCGTACGATCTCTGAGGTCTTCACCACCTTCTCTGCCAGGTGTGAAGGTATGAATATAATGCCTTCCCGTTTTCCCAATACAATATCACCTGGCATTACCGTTACACTGCCAATGCGGGTAGGAATATTAATTCCAATAAGCATGGAAGCCCAGTAATAAGATGGATTCCAGTTGCGGACAAAAGCGTTAAAACCTTCGATGGCCTCAAGTTGCTCAAGGTCTCTGACTTCACCATCCACCACAACCCCATTCCCAGATTTAGCAAAAATAGAGTTGGCCAAATTTCCTCCGATAATAACGCCACCAGCTTCTTTACCCCAGGCATCTGCTACGTAAACATCGCCGGGAACCAGCATATCGATAGGCCACGAAACCTCATTCCCGATGTATCCTGCAGACGCACCGGCTTTTCTAATTTCTTCATCTACATCTGGCCGCAATGGCATGTACATAGTTGTTAGTGCCCTGCCTACTAAAACACCTCCAGGATGTACATGCTTCCACCCTCGTTCAAACTGATAATCATACCCTTCATTTCTCAAAACCGACCAGGCTTCTTCGATGTTTACCGATCTCATCCGCTCCACAATTTCATCTGGGACCCGCGGGCGTCCATCGGCAAACCGTTCACCCTGCCATTTAGAGGTATACCTGATCAAGTCCTCCGATGAGAGTTCCAGTGCCTGACCATTACTTGATTGTGACCAGACTAAAATAAATAGACTGGTGAAAAACATAAATATGATATTCTTAGCATTGCTTAATTTATTTTTTCTCCGTTTGTGCAGCATATCTTTCTGGTTTTACTTTAGCCTCCCAATTGGCCAATAGTTGTTTTAATTGATTGTGTTTTTCAGGCATGCTTTCAACCATATTGTTGGTTTCGCCTGGATCGCTTGCTAGCTCAAATAAATACTCCTTTGATTCCGACCCGTCCACTTCCCTAATATATTTATAGGTACCTGACCTCACCGCACTCCTTACCTGCTGATCCCGTTTTTTACGCCAAAACAAATTTCGTTCAAAGTCGTCTGATCCAGCAATGAGATGTCCAATCATATCAATACCATCCAAACCCTGGTGGGGGGTGTTCTGTACTATAGCAGCTATAGAAGCAGTAAGGTCCATACTGATGAACGACTGGTGGCTAATTGTTCCTGGCTGAATATACCCTGGCCAGCGGATAATACAGGGAACCCGAATACCTCCTTCGAAAACATGTCCCTTATTCCCAGAGAAAGCACCGGCACTACCTATCGTAGTGGGTCCATTATCTGAGAAAAATATCACCACGGTATTTTGTTCAAAACCAAGCTCTTTTAGTTTATCCAGAATTCGACCAATACCCCGGTCCATATCCTCTATCATGCTAGTGTAGTGGGATTTATCCCCTTTTCTCCAGTCTTTCATAGTGATGGGATCTTCCTGAAAATCATCAGCTGTTTGTAAAGGTGTATGGGGGGTAGTGTAGGGTAAATACAGAAAAAAGGGTCGATCGGGCTTCTGATTTTGAATCCACTCCACTGCCTCATCTGTTAGTAGGTGAGTCATATAATAGCCATCTCGCTCATGAGGCAGGTCATTGCGGTAAAAGTCATGCTCACCTTCCATGTAGGTTCCCAGGAAATCTCCTATGGGTTCGGTGTGATGGAAATAGTCTACTGCCCCACCCATTGGACCTATAGAGTAGTCAAAACCGTGTTTACCAGGTCGATATGCTTCACCTTCTCCTAAATGCCATTTGCCAATCAGTGCAGTACTATAACCGGTCTGCTGTAATATGGCAGGTAGTACATTGAAGGTGACCGGCAATCCAAGTTCTCCTTTATCTGAAAGTACCTTCGCTTCATTATAACGCCCAATATTCCCCAGACCAATGGCGCACTCCAAGCCACCCACTCTTTGTTGATATCGGCCGGTTAACAGTGCAGTTCTGGTGGGGGTACATTCCGGCCCATTGGCATAGAAGGTTGTGAGGCGACAACCCTCTGAGGAAAGATGATCCAGATTGGGGGTTTTGATATCAGCAGATCCATAACAGCCTAAGTCCCCATAGCCAAGGTCGTCGGCCAGTATCAAAACAATATTCGGCGGTTGGTTTTGAGCATCAAGTCTGATCTGAACCAGTAGCAGTACTGCCAGTATCCTGAAAATGGCGGTCATAGTTTAATTTAATAAAAAGATCTTGAAACCCCTGCTACCAGCGCCATCAGTAGGTTTTATAACTAAACATTTGCTAATTTAAGTCTAATTCTACCACCAACATATCTCATCATGGATCGGCGTCGTTTCGTTAAAACCTCAACTTTATCTTTGTTGGCGTCCGCTGCTTATCTGCCGGCATATAATCAAAGTTCCAGCCTACCCATTATCGATACCCACCAGCACCTATGGGATCTGGATTTACTCCCACTGCAATGGGTTAGCCCTCCCCTTGACCAGAATTTTGTCATGAAAGATTACCTGAGCGCTACTAAGGGCCTAAATGTAACCAAAGCGGTTTATATGGAAGTAGGTGCACCGGTAGCCTATAAAAGAAAAGAAGCAGAATGGGCACTTAGCCTCTGTAAGGATCCTGCCAATCCAACTGTCGGTGCGGTGATCTCTGCAGACCCCGGGGATAGCCAATTCCAATCATCCCTTGGTCAAATGATTGAAAATCCCCACCTAAAAGGAATTCGGCATCCATTCGGAACCTCGGAAGACATCCTTCAATCCCAGGTCATTGAAAACATCCGCTTTCTGGGTAGTAAAGGGCTTAGTTTTGACCTGAATGTAAGTCCAAAACTACTATCCCAAAGTGGATCATTGATCGATCGGTGTCCGGATACCCGATTTGTGCTTAACCATTGTGGGAATGCTGATCCAGTAGCTTTTTTTAATGGTCAGGCTGAAGTTCCCAGAGCACCGCGACATCAACCTGAACAATGGTACCGTGATCTGGAGGATTTGGCACAACGAAATAACATTATTTGCAAAATCTCTGGTCTGGTTGATAATGTCCTTGACTATGATCTTAATGCCTCACATCTGGCTCCAATCATAAACCACTGTTTTGATGTTTTCGGGCCTGACCGGGTAATTTTTGCCAGTGATTGGCCAGTGTGTTTGAGAAATATGTCGCTGGCAAAGTGGGTTGAAACGCTGAACCAGGTTGTTGCCCAAAGGTCACTGGCTGACCGGAAAAAGTTATTCTACCAAAATGCCAATATTTTTTATGGCTTGGGGAACTAGAATATCGAGTCTGGTAATGCCATTTCCTGGCTCTCTGAACTCCTGGCAGGTATAAACCTGGGTTCCGGTTGCGAACTGCGCACCTGCTCCAACCAGAGTACACCATCGTAAGGATAGCTATTACCCCTGGTAGTCACAAAGTCAATATCGCCATCTCTATCCAGGTCTTGAGGTATGAATTTGTCGAACATGCCACGCACTCGACGGGAAAAATCATGTCTTATCCAATTATGATTAGGATCTTCCGGGTGTTGGAACCAACTAAGCCTTCCCAATGCATCTTGAACTGATTTTGCACCTTCAACATTTCGCGGACCACCACTGTAGGTACCAGTCATAATATCTGGATTACCGTCATTATCAATATCTGCCACCACCAGACCAATCATCCTGTCAGGATAAGTGGTGCCAATCTCATGATAATTCCAATTGTCGCGGTAATCAGCAGGTTGCTCAATCCAACCAAAACTACTGCGCTCAGGGCTTTCAAAAACCACAATATCTAAGCGGCCATCCCGGTTGAAATCCTCAAAATCCATATTAACCCCAGATATCGCCATGGGTTGGTTATCTCTAACCACCAGGATCTTATGCGCTTTAAAGTCGATAGATGCTGTACCCAGGTTTTCAAACCACATAATACGTTCTTCACCTCGTGATGCCCCAACGATGTCCTGGTCTCCATCCCGGTCAAGATCTACTGGCCTGGAGTTCTCCGGGATCACCACTTGAGTAAGTTCATGCTCTATCCATTGGCCACTTAATGGATCTGTTCCGGTTTCAAACCAGGAAATGGGATGTAAGCTTTTGGTTTGCCTATTCACATGTTGAGCACCCTTATTGGGCGCAACTACCTCCAGTTGACCATCGTTGTTGAAATCTGCAGTGAAAACCCTAATAAATGACCCTCGATTCTGGGTCACCGGTGGTATCACCCGTTCCCAATGCGAGCTACGGATCTGTTTACCAGGATTTTGGAAATAGATCAGATGAGAGAGCTCACAGGCCGCTAGAACATCGGGCCATCCATCGCCATTCATATCACTGATGGCCACGTCCTCGGCTGCTCCTGCCTCTATACCTTGAGCTAATGTTACCAGCACCCATTCATTTGGATCATCCGAACCAAATGCTAGTCTTACATATCCTCGAGGCTCACCATCGTATACAGTATCACCTTCATGAACCGAAACAACGTCCTGGAACCCATCCAGATCCAGATCGCCCATAATCAGTCCATCGCTGCCACTAAGGGTAACCCCACTTACATCAGGACCATCGATCAGATGCTCTTTCCATGAAATATAATGGCCATCAGCAGCTTTGGCCGAAGTCAGTGTGGAGGCTATTGGAATCATCTCCAGATCAGCCTTCACCTGTTGGCCAGATTTTCCAGTTTGTACCGATTGTCTGTCGCATGAACAAGCTGACAACAGCAACATTACAACCCACCCGAGGCTTTGATAAACAGCAGCAATTCTGAAAGATGAGGTCATTGTTGAATTTAGCAAAAATGATTTCCATGGCAACTAGGCGTTCACTAGTATTTTGAGCATCTTACCTCAATATCGGATTACAATCAATGTCCAACACAGGATTAATCATAGAAGAAAGAGCCCGGGATATCGGTGATTTTATGGTGGGAAGGGTACTGCCTTTTCGACAAAAGAGAATGGTTGGACCCTTTATCTTCTTAGACCACCTGGGTCCCATTCAAATAGGCCCCGGTCACTACAAGGATATTGGACAGCATCCACACATAGGCTTGTCCACGCTCACCTATTTGTTGGAAGGAGAAATCATGCATCGCGACAGTCTTGGAACCATACAACGGGTAGTCCCCGGTACCGTAGGCTGGATGACGGCGGGAAAGGGCATTGTTCATACCGAGCGAACGCCTCAGGACCTGCGAGACGGCAAACAGTATCCATTACATGGATTTCAGATTTGGGTGGCCTTACCGGACCATTTAGAAGATATGGATCCTGAGTTTTCATTTACCAGTAGGGATCAACTTCCCAGTTGGCGTCAGGATGGTATCAGCTACAGATTAATTGCTGGAAAAGGATTCAAAAGGGAGTCACCGGTACCGGTTTACTCCCCATTGTTCTTAATCGAGATACGATCAGACACTAAAGCTTCTTTCGATATCCATGAAAACCTGACGGGTGAGATTGGGGTATTTGTAGTTGAGGGATATATCGAAGCTTGCGGGGAGCGAATCGAAAAGCGAAACATGTTGGTTTCCAAAAAAGAAAATGCCTGTCAGCTGGAAATGGGAGAAAACACTACGCTGCTAGTACTAGGTGGTGAGCCTTTCTCAACTCCAAGGTTCA
>JANQPK010000117.1 GCA_028289505.1 Cyclobacteriaceae bacterium | reverse complement strand
TTCTTGGTCCGGCGGTCGCGGTAAGCATATTGCCTTCCTTTCTCTACTGCATTTTTGGCTACGGTGTAAACGTTTTTCCTGCGACCCCAGTAACCTTTGGCCGCTTTCAGGATCTTCTTTCTTCTGGCTTTTGAAGCCACTGTATTTACTGATCTAGGCATTTTATTGTAGTTTTTTGACTGCAGGTGGCCACAGGCACTTCAATACCGTACAGTCCGGTGAAACAACCTTTAATAGTGAACTATATGTTCAGCATCTTTTTTATACGAGGCTCATCTGATTTATCTACCAAGGTGAATTTGGTTAGATTTCGCTTCTGTTTGGTTTCTTTCTTAGTCAGTATGTGACTTTTATAGGCGTGCTTCCTTTTAATTTTACCGGTACCGGTTACCTGAAACCTTTTCTTTGCTCCGGACTTGGTTTTTACTTTAGGCATCTTCTATACTTTTACTTTTTAACCTTTTTTGGAGATAACATCAAAAACATCCGTTTACCCTCCAACTTAGGTAATTGATCTACTTTGGCATACTCTTCCAATTCCTGCGCCAGACGCAGCAATAGGATCTCCCCTCTTTCTTTAAAAACAATGGTTCTTCCTACAAAATGAACATATGCTTTAACCTTGGCTCCATCATTTAGGAAATTAATGGCATGTTTCAACTTGAAGTTGAAATCGTGTTCATCCGTGTTAGGGCCAAAACGAATTTCTTTAACTACGGTTTTTTGGGCCTTTGACTTGATCTCCTTTTGCTTTTTCTTCTGATCATATTTGAATTTTGAGTAATCAATGATCTTGCAAACCGGGGGATCAGCTTTTGGTGAAATTTCCACCAAATCCAAATTTTGTTCCTTGGCCATTCGCAATGCAGTTTGAATATCATAGATATCCACTTTTACATTGTCACCTACTACCCTTACAAAAGGTGCAGTTATCTTCTGGTTAATTTTGTAAGGTTCCTCGACTCGACCTCGATAACCTCCTCGTCTTGGTCTCCTAATTGTTACCTCCTTGTTTGGTTAAGAAAAATGAGTGGCAAATATCGCTGTATTTATTTAAATAATCAAAGATATGCTTTCTTAATTATGTTGTAATCCTTCGGCTATTTCCCTCGCTACCAGTTCAATAAATTCAACCTGTGACATTTGTCCCAGATCACCAGTACCATGTTTACGTACGGAAACCAAGTCATTCTGTTCCTCCTTTTCTCCAACAATTAGCATAAATGGAATTTTTTTGACTTCTGCATCCCTGATTTTTCTGCCAATCTTCTCATCTCTGAGATCTACAAAGCCAGTAATATCAGCCGATTCCATCTTTTTCATTAAGGATTCAGCATATTGGTGATACTTTTCGGAGATGGGCAAAATAGCAATTTGTTCAGGAGATAACCATAAGGGAAAATTTCCCGCACAATGTTCAATTAGTACTGCAACAAATCTTTCCAAAGAACCGAAAGGAGCCCGGTGAATCATAACTGGTCGGTGCTTTTGGTTATCAGCACCAATGTATTCCAGTTCGAAACGCTCCGGTAAATTGTAATCCACCTGAACAGTTCCTAGCTGCCAGGTCCTTCCGAGTGCATCTTTTACCATGAAGTCCAATTTCGGACCGTAAAATGCAGCCTCTCCGTATTCGATTACAGTTTTCAAGTTTTTCTCCTCAGCGGCCTCTGCTATTTCTTTCTCGGCACGTTCCCAAACCTCATCTTCACCAATATACTTCTCTTTATTATCAGGGTCCCTGAAAGAAAGTTGTACGGTGAACTTCTCAAAGTTAAGTGCTCGAAGTACAAATAAGATCAGGTCGATTACTTTAATAAACTCATCCTTCACCTGATCGGGCCGGCAAAATATGTGGGCGTCGTCCTGGGTGAATCCTCTAACTCTGGTAAGTCCATGTAATTCGCCATGCTGCTCGTAACGATATACCGTGCCAAACTCTGCCAGTCTTATGGGAAGCTCTTTATAAGATCTTGGTCTGACTTTGTATATTTCGCAGTGATGGGGGCAGTTCATAGGTTTCAACAGAAACTCCTCACCTTCATGTGGGGTATGAATAGGTTGGAAACTGTCTTCACTGTATTTCTCGTAATGCCCAGAGGTTACGTAAAGATTCTTTGCACCTATGTGTGGTGTCACAACCGGTTCATAACCGGCCTCAACTTGTGCTTTCTTCAAAAACTGCTCAAGCCGTTCTCTTAGTCTAGCACCCTTGGGTAACCACAAAGGCAGTCCCATGCCCACTTTTTCAGAAAATACGAATAACTCAAGCTCTTTGCCGAGCTTGCGATGATCTCTTTGTTTTGCCAATTCAAGCATCTCAAGGTATTCAGTGAGCTCCTTTTGCTTCGGAAAGGTAATGCCGTATATCCTGGTAAGTTGTTTATTCTTCTCATCACCTCGCCAGTAGGCCCCAGCAACATTCATTAACTTGATGGCTTTGATAAATCCGGTATGAGGTATATGAGGACCGCGGCATAAGTCGGTAAATGAACCCTGTTTGTAAAAACTTATGGTGCCATCTTCAAGATCATCCAACAGCTCCAACTTGTACTGATCCCCTTTTTCCTTGAAAAACGCTATGGCTTCACCCTTAGCAACCTCCGAACGCAGATAAGCGTTTTTCTCACGGGCAAGTTCAACCATTCGGGCCTCGATCTTGGGTAACTCATCTGAGCTGAGCTCCATCTCACCAAAATCGACATCGTAGTAAAATCCATTGTCAATGGGAGGACCAATTCCAAATTTTATCCCAGGATATAAGGATTCAAGTGCCTCAGCCATTAAGTGGGCACTGCTGTGCCAAAATGTAGATTTTCCTTCCTTATCTCGCCAAGTAAGCAACTCTACCCTGGAATCGTGGTGTATCGATCTGTTGGCATCCCAAACTTGGTCATTAACTTTTGCTGCAAGTACATTACGAGCTAGTCCCTCGCTAATATCCTGGGCTATCTTCATTCCAGTTACCCCACTGGGATATTGTTTTACCGATCCATCTGGTAAAGTGATATCTATTGTTTGACTACTCATCTAATTTCCTGTGGGCGGTTTGTTGGCGATATAATTTCAATCTGTGAATTAGCCTCACGCGTTTGTTTAATTTTCTGCAAATATGCAATTTTTCCCTTAAGTTTTGCCAATTCCTCCACGGCAGGTTGGTAGGTAGAATCAATGTCCAAAATCTCTTGGTATTTTCTGATTGATGTACCGTAATACGTCCTTCTGTCATATACCCTGGCTTCAGTAAGCATCGCCTGTAGGTTCCGATCATCCAACTCCAGTACACTTTGTGTATAAAATAAGGTTGAATCAAACCACCTTTTGTGGTAATGAGCTATTGCAGATTGAAAAAGCGCTTCCGAATCTGTTGAATCTGTTCGTTGCAAGCGATGAAACAGGTATAAAGCACTATCATACTGCGTTACATCCATATACAGTTTTCCTTTTTGCAGCAATAAATCGCGCTGCTGTGGATGATGGCTCAAATTTTGATTTAAGTAATGAAAAGCGCTTTGGTGATCACCAGTAGCACGATATATCATGGCCAGATACTTCAGTGATTCATAACTGGTTTCCTGCTGTGAAAGGCTCTTGGAAAAGCTGTTAATAGCGCTGACCGTATCATTGAGAGCCCATTCGATTTTCCCTTTGGTACAGTAATAAGAAAGGCCCTGTGGGTATTTTTGTAAAGCCTGATTAACCTCTGCCAAAGCTGTCTCATTGTTACCCTGTAAATGATTCAGTTTGGCCATTAAATGCCAAAGATCCGGGTAGTCTCCCCCTAATATTTGTGCCCGAGATACCCTGGTCAAAGCAGTTTCATAATCACCGGTTGCTTCCAGTAATTCCGCTTCTTTGGTCAAATAATCTGGAGAGGGATCCAAATTGATAGCCTGTTTTACCGCTGAAAGCGCCTGCTCGGTCTGGCCCAGTGCTTCCAGGTAAATGGCTTTTTTATAGTATACATCAGGATTGTCCGGGTCGGACTTCACCAGGTTTTCCACTTCGGCTAAATTACTCTGATAAAAGTCCATTCCAACATCAGGGATCTCCACCAATGGGTAAGACTTATCCTGCGGTTGACATGACCAACAGAAAAAAATCACCAACAATCCCCAATAAAGACTATGGATTCTCATGATTTTGAAAATTTCTTTCAAGAATATCTGAATTTCGAACGGTTTTTCGGTACCAGCTTAAACGAATCGAATTCTTCTCTTGTTCGCTAAGTTTCCAAGCTGCGGTTGATCTGTGAATTTTCTTTACCAGTTCTTGTAAACATAAAGCAACACATACCGATAAGTTGTAACTCTCGGTAAATCCGAACATTGGAACCTTAATAACATGGTGTGCTTGTTTCAGAGCTTCATCCGATAATCCAGTCAGCTCGGTACCAAACATTATGGCCACTTTTTGCTCCAGGACAAAATCATCCAGCTCTATATCAGCATGGTGAGGAGAGGTGGCACAAAGTAAGTACCCTGCTTTTTTTAGTTTTTCCAGGCATATGGTGGTATTGTTATGAGAGGTATGATTGTAACGATTGAGTGTCACCCATTTGGCAGCACCCTGCGCTACATTGGGGTTTAGGGTGTATTCATTTTCATTCTCGATAACATGCAGATCTTGAACTCCAAAACAATCACAGGAGCGTATCACCGCACTGGCATTATGCGGTTGAAAGATATCCTCTAGCACCACCGTAATAAACCTGGTTCTGAATGATAACACTTTCTCAATACCCGCTTTCTTGGAGTCACTTATAAAGTCACTGAAAAACTTAGTAAGATCTGCGGTATGATCAGTTTTCATTCTGTTGTTCGAACAAGCCTAATTGATCCTTCTGCTCCTTCTCAGTGGGAACATCAAGTTCAATGGTCGACCCTACCTGAAAGCCATCCTCTGCTTTCACTTTTGCACCGGAGGTTTTGGATTTCGTCTTAGTTTTTACCTCAGATTTGATGTTCGAAGGTGGATTAGTTGCTGCTGGTGTTTGTTTAGCAGTACTGGTCGACAAGAACTTTGCACTCAGCACTTTGTGAGATGATAACCTATTTCCATTTGCCTTCCATCCCTTCACTTCTACTATGGATCTGGGATCGACCTGTTTTGCTGCTTTCTTACGGGTTTTTGCAGCCCGATATTGGTATTCCAACATAGAGTCCTTATTGGTTGTTGCCGCTAGCACTTTGCTACCGGATGCATCGTTGATAAAACTGAAACGTTTTGCCAATGTGGTAGTCTCAATCTGGAACCTTTTCAAAAAATGCGTTTTGGATGATGCATCATAATGAACCGCACAGACCACTGTTTCTGGTTCCATTTTACTCAAGTGAAGTACCTTGTCTGGTTCATAACGATTGGTAAGCTCAAAATCCGTAAGCTCGTAGGTCCCATCCTTATACAGTCCTACGATGCGGTCGTCTCCATGGAACTTACCAAGGAACTGTCCCCTGCGGTCTCGATTCAACCTGCCAACTGTATCATCGTACCAAATGTCCAATCCACCCATAGTGGAGACTCCTTCACTTTTTAGGGTAATCTTACGCACTGGATACCTGGTGATGATATTTCCACCAGCACCTCTCCCTTTAATATCCAAGGAAGTAAAATCAAAGTCAAAAACCTTTTTCCTGGCTTTGGCTCCTGCGGTAAGGAAAACAGTAACGGTTTCAGCTTCCGCATTGGGATTTGCAGACAAATACAACACCTTAGTACCTTTGGTAGCTTTAGTCAAATTGTATTCTTTGTCCCGCGTAATTGCCAATACCTGGAAACGCTTAGCTAGTGCGCGACCACTTTTTCCATCCAGATAAATCATGTTATACACCTTCCGCTCATCGTTCTTCTTAAACAACCCGGCATAAAGAATATCCTTACCCATAAATACCTTATCCGAGATTCTTGATACCTTACAAACACCGTCCTTACGAAGTACCAGGATATCGTCAAGATCGGAGCACTCCGTAATGAATTCATCCTTTCGCAAACCGTATCCGATGAAACCTTCCTTCCGGTTGACATATAGCCGAACATTGTTGGCTGCTACTACCTGTGCGGAAATACTATCAAATGATTTAATCTCAGTCCTCCGTTCTCGCCCGGGTCCGTATTTCTCCAACAAGTTCTTAAAATAAGCGATTGCATAGTCGGTTAGATGATTCAAATGATGCTCCGTCTCTGCCAGATCATTTTCCAACTTTTTCATCAACTCATCAGCCTTTAGGGCATCGAATCTGGATATGCGCTTAATTTTGATCTCTGTAAGCCTTACAATATCTTCTTCAGTGATTTCCCGGTAAAACTGTTCTTTAAAGGGCTCCAATCCCTGATCAATAGTAGTGATCACCGCCTCCCAGGTCTCGCACTCTTCAATGTCTCGGTATATCCTGTTTTCAATGAAGATCTTTTCCAAAGAAGAGAAAAGGATCTTCTCCAACAAGGCATCTCTTTTAATCTCCAGCTCACGCTTTAATAAAGCCAGGGTCTGGTTGGTATTGATCTTAAGGATTTCATTCACCGACATGAAATGAGGCCGCTCATCAATGATCACACAGGCATTAGGCGAAATCGATATCTCACAATTTGTAAAAGCATAAAGAGCATCAATAGTAATATCAGGAGATTGCCCTGGTGCCAAACTCACCAGAATTTCAACCTCTTGCGCGGTATTGTCTACTACCTTTTTAATCTTAATCTTCCCTTTATCATTGGCTTTGATAATAGAATCAATTAAAGAAGTTGTGGTAGAGCCAAATGGTATATCCCTAATTATCAAGGTCTTCTTATCATACTCTTCGATTGTGGCTCTAACCCGTATCTTTCCACCTCTTTTACCGAGATTATACTCGGAGAAATCGGCCATACCTCCTGTGGGAAAATCAGGCAGCAGTTTAGGGGACCTTCCTTTCAATACCTCAATTGACCCTTTGCACAACTCACAGAAATTATGTGGAAGTATCCGAGTAGATAGGCCTACCGCTATACCTTCTACACCTTGGGCCAGTAGCAAAGGAAATTTTATAGGCAGTGTCACTGGTTCCTTTTTCCTGCCATCATAGGATAATTGCCACTCCGTGGTCTTCGGATTAAACACTACCTCCAGTGCAAATTTCGAGAGTCTCGCCTCTATGTATCTTGCCGCTGCCGCGCTATCTCCGGTGCGAATATCTCCCCAATTACCTTGGGTATCGATCAGCAGATCTTTCTGGCCCAGGTGCACCATGGCATCACCGATCGAAGCATCACCGTGAGGATGGTATTGCATGGTAGCGCCAATGATATTGGCCACTTTATTGAAACGGCCGTCGTCCATCTCACGCATTGCATGCAAAATTCGGCGCTGGACCGGCTTGAGCCCGTCTTGAATGGCAGGTACCGCTCGCTCTAGAATTACATAGGAAGCATAATCTAAAAACCAGCTCTGGTACATACCGGAAACCGGTCTTTTATCGTGCATCTCTTGCTCAAAATCCGAGGAACCGTTTTGCCTATTCTCCTCTTTCATATCAAGGCCTCCTGCTGTTCCTCTTCCACGATATCTTTTTCGATTTTTAGATTATCAATAATGAACTTCTGCCGGTCAGGGGTATTCTTACCCATATAAAAAGTTAAGAGCTGGTGTATGGTAGTATCTTTTCTGAGAATTATGGGCTCTAATTTGATATCCTTGCCAATGAACGCACCAAATTCACCTGGGGAAATCTCACCCAATCCCTTAAAACGAGTTATTTCTGCCGAGGCTCCAAGTCGATTCAGAGCAGCCCCTTTTTCCTCTTCACTGTAGCAATACAGGGTTTCTTTTTTATTTCTTACCCTGAACAAAGGAGTTTCCAGTATGTAAAGGTGTCCACGTTTGACCAACTCCGGGAAGAACTGTAAAAAGAAGGTCAGCATCAGTAATCGGATATGCATACCATCGACATCAGCGTCTGTAGCTATAATAATCTTACCATATCGCAATCCATCCAGCCCAT
>JANQPK010000105.1 GCA_028289505.1 Cyclobacteriaceae bacterium | reverse complement strand
CCGGCTGGTCTATGAACACCTACATGATCGACCATTGAAAACCTTTTACCACAAACTCTGGGCTTCAGAAGCCAAGCACGGAAATATATTTGTTGAGATGGCATTAAATTATTTTGATCGAAATATTGTTTATACAAGACTGGACGAATTAAACCAAGCTGAAGCCAAAATACTTCAGTCATTACCTATAAGACCTGCATTACATTGAAGAACCTAGAAGACATGACCAATTATTTTCACAGCGGAGTGAGTATTACACCCCGTAGGGGAGATTTGCTCATTTCCGAACCGTTCTTGCCGGACCCCAATTTCGAAAGGACGGTGGTTTTGATATGTGAAAACAATGAGGATGGATCTATAGGTTTTATTTTAAATAAAACGTCGATGGTTAGTCTTGGTGATGTCTTTGACGAATTCGGACATATCCATAAAAAACTACTGATTGGAGGTCCAGTTCAACAAGACAGTATGCACTTTTTGCATAGGTCAATTGCTGAAGTTGATGGGGGTACCAAAATTGGTGAAGGAATACACTGGGGAGGGAATTTCGAACATTTGAAGATCTTAATCAGGGAGAATAGGGTAAACCCAGATGATGTACTTTATTTTCTTGGTTACTCTGGTTGGGCGCCTGGTCAACTGGACCAAGAACTGAAAGAAAATTCATGGATAGTTTCACCGGACGCAACCGCAGGTCAGGTGTTCGATTTGGACCCTGAATTACTATGGCGAGAGGTTTTGAAAAACATGGGTGGGAAATATAGGATGTTTTCGAACTATCCTACAGACCCCCGGCTAAATTGAAACCTTTGGCTTACCTTAGGTATACTGGAGCAAAGTCTCCATTTTTGAAATGGCAGAAAATAATAACATATCGAAACAAGTAGACCCCGCGATTGAGCAAAAAGACAACAGCGTTGAGCCATCCAATGTTAGTGAAACAAGCGGCAATGGAGAATCAACAAAAGCTGAATATCCCGAGGGTTTAACGAAACCTGTTACAGATCAGGATTCGAAAGGCCAAGATACACCTGATGCTGACCTAACAAAACCTGCGTCATCCGTAGACTCATCAAACCCCACTCCAGTTGCTCCTGACCAGCTTGAAAAATCGACAACAGCCAACCAATCAGAGCTCGAAACGATCCCTGAAGAGACCAAAGAGGAAATCCAAGCAAAGCCATGGGAGAATATTGATTTTAATGCCTTGGATAAAAGTGAATTGGTGCGAATAATTGAGCTATTGGCTAAAGAAGAGGATCCTATCAGCTCGGAGAAAGCTTCAAGACCACTCAAAGACCGATTCGACCAGGTTCACCAGCAGGAAAGGGAGGAGGCACTTAAGAGATTTGAAGCTGAGGGTAACGAAGCCGATCATTTTGCTTACAAGTTTGACGAATTGGATAACCGGTTTGATGGTACTTACAAGCTGATTAGGGATCGTAAATATCAGTATCTAAAAAATCTGGAACGCCATAAGGAGAAAAATCTTACCACTAAAGAAAGTTTGCTAGAACAGCTACGTCAGTTAGTAGACGAGGAAGAAACCACCTCCAGTATTGAGTCCGTACGTAAAATTCAGGAAAGTTGGAAGGCTGTAGGGCCGGTTCCCGGACAACACGCCAAAACCCTGTGGGCCAACTATCACGCATTGATGGACCGGTATTATGATCAACGCAGCATCTATTTTGAACTAAAGGAGCTTGATCGAAAAAAGAATTTGGAGGCCAAACTGGAGATTTGCCAAAAGGCAGAACAACTGATTGATCAACAAAACCTTAAACAGGCAATCAGTGAACTAAACGAGCTTCACGAGGAGTTCAAACATCTGGGGCCTGTGCCCAAACAAGATCAGCAAGCGGTATGGGATCGCTTCAAGGCTGCTTCTGATAAGGTCTATGCCAGACGCAAAGAATACATCAAGCACCTTAAACAAGACCTGAAAGAGAATTTGGCAAAGAAGATGGATTTGGCAGAGGAGGTTCAGGAGTTTCAAAGTTTTACTTCTACTAGAATCAACGAGTGGAATAAAAGAACAAAAGACATACTGGAGAAACAGAAGAAGTGGGAAGCCATTGGAGGGTTACCTCGCGAACAGGCTAAAGAAGTTAACAAATTGTTTTGGGGTGCATTCAAGAGGTTTTTTCATAACAAAGGAGTTTTCTTCAAAGCGTTGGAGGGTGAAAGGGTTGAGAATTTGGAAAAGAAAAAAGCACTGGTGGCCCGGGCCGAAAGTCTTAAAGACAGCACCGATTGGAATGAAACCGCTGAAAAACTAAAGCAATTACAAAAGGAATGGCGGAATGTTGGTCCGGTTCCCGAGAAATACCGCAACTCCATCTACAACCAGTTTAAAGAAGCCTGTGACACCTTTTTCAATAACAGAAGGAGTCAGAACCATGAGATTGAGAAATCTTACGTGGAGAATTTACAGCGGAAACAAAAGATTTGTGTGGAGATAGAAACTTTAATTTCTGCCAAAGATTTTGATTTAGATAAGTTTATTGCGCTTAAACAGGAATTCAACCAAGTAGGCTATGTGCCGGCTACTGAAGTAAAGAATATTAGAACATATTTTCAAACTGTGTCTGATCAATTCTTAGACTCAGCACCTGCTGAGTTACAAGAGGAGGCCACCCGAATTAAATACGATATTCAGTTTGAAAAGCTCAAAAAAGGTCCAAATGCTAATCGTCGTATCGAACAGCGTGAACAGGCTTTAAGAAGGGATATCGGAACTTTAGAAAACGATATTTCCACCTGGAAAAATAATCTGGAGTTTCTGGCAAATTCAAGGCAGGCGGATAAAGTTAAGCAAGAATTTGCCACCAAAATTGAACAGGCAAGTCAGAAGGTTGACAAACTTAAAAGTCAACTACGAGCCCTTCGGCAGTTATAAGCATTGAGGGCAAATATCAACTCACAAAAGACTAATTCCGAGTAAAGATCCAATTACCGAACGCACGGCGCTTTTGGCAACTCCTAATCCGAACTGGGTGACCATAATTCCTAACTCCTAACTCATAATTTCATTAATTTGCTTTGGTGAAAAAAGAAGGCCTTGTGGTGCTAAATGCTTTGATGGTATTCATGGCATTAATGGTCTCCATCCAGCTATCTGCTCAGATTAGAATTCCAGGGATATCTAAACCAAAAACAGGCTATGATAGCATTCCAGTGGAGGCTGGTAAGCTTGTATTATTTCCCGATACGCTATTCATTCCAGATCAGGACACTTTGTTTGTGGTGCCGGTGGGGACCCGAGTTAAGATCAAGGAGAATCCTGCTGTTCAATCCGAAAGTTTCTATGACTCCTTGGAGTCGAAGTCCGATAGATCACTGATAACCAGGAAATTGCATAGCCTATTGTTCAGGAGTTCGGCGGTGGAACTGACCGATTCTACAAGATTGGTTCGCAGTGAGGCGCCTTTTGAACCTTATCGCGGGTACCGAATTGCAGATATTCGAATCAGTAATGCGGAGTTCTTAGGGGGGCAAATTACCGATACTTCCACCGTAGCAAAATCCCTGGCTGCCCGTACCATTAATGCACTTCATGCCAATACTAAAGAAGCTATTGTAATCAGAAACCTATTCGTGGAGATAGGTGATATTGTGGATCCTTACCAACTAGCTGATAATGAACGGATATTGAGAGATCTGCCTTACATTCGGGATGCGCGGATTATGTTGGTTCCCAGACCGGATGAAGAGTCGGCGGTTGACCTATACATCATTACCCAGGATAGGTTATCCCTGTTTATAGACGGGGACTTCGATGGATTTGATGATTTTACCCTTGAGATCGGAAGCCGAAATATCCTGGGTACTGGAAATCAATTCTCGGTGGCCTATCAATACGCGCAAGATGAAAGTCCCCAGTCAGGCTATGAACTAAAGCTTATTGACTTCAATGTCCGGGGTTCCTTTATCAGGAGTGAACTCACCTATAGTAATAGGTGGGACCGAAAAGGGTACGAGGCTTCCTTTCAACGTGCGTTCTTGACTCCGTTGATGAAATGGGGAGGAGGTTTTGATTTTGGCAATTTGGAGCAAATCCGAATGGTCGATGAGGAAACGGATAGTATTATTGTTGAAACAGATTCTTTGAGAATCCCCTACAAACAAAATTTTCAAGACTTTTGGCTGGGCAGATCATTTGTAATTGGAAGTACTAGTGATAGAATGAATATTACTATCTCCTCAAGGATTACTAGAGAGGAATTTACCGAGCGACCGTTCGTGGCCTCTGATTCCAATTACTTCTTTCATGATGGCGTGCTATGGCTCAATCAGCTGGAATTGACGAAAAGAAAATTTCTGAAAAGTACCATGATCCAGGCTTTTGGTATTACCGAGGATATTCCAATAGGGTATCAGTTCCGAATGATCGGAGGTTACGAATTTGGAGAGTTTATCGATCGTCCCTATGTGGGTGTTGGAATTGGTGCTGGGGATTTTTGGAAAAAATGGGGTTATTTTAGCGCAAATGCTGAAATCGGTGGCTTTGTAGAGGATCAGAAATTTGAGGAAGGAGTTGTTGCAGTGGAGGGTTTGTATTTTTCGCCTTTACTAAAATTTCACCGCAATCACTTCCGTCAGTTCGTCAGATTAGAATACTCAGCCCTTTTGAGACCCGTGCTGGAAGAACCCTTTGGTTTTGGTGATAATATTCGAGGTATATCCGGTGAAATACAGGGAGATCGCAAACTTGGAATAAGTATTGAGTCGGTTTTATTCCATCCATTGAAGATTTATGGTTTCCGCCTGGCTACCTACGCATTTTACGATTTTGGATGGATTACTTTCGACGATACTTTAATACGTGGCGACAACTTCCACTCAGCAGTCGGCATAGGCTTTCGATTAAGAAATGAAAGTCTTTTGTTTCGCACCATCCAGTTTCGTTTTGGTATCATCACCGATGATGGATTTGATTTTAATTTTTCTTTTAGCAATCCCAGAATATTTTCTGAGTTCTCAAACGACAAACCTCAGGTAGTGGAGTTCAGGTAACCAGTACTATTGATCTCTATGAAATTGTTATTATCTGTCCTATATTGGTAGATGTTACAGGGTAAACAAGCTCATGGATACTAAAAGAAGAACATTTATTAAGCAGGCAAGTCTAGTGGCTTCCTCTGCGGTTTTTTCCCCGCATGTTTTAGCAGGTGCTACTAGAAAGAGAAAAGAAAAACTAGGGGTGGCGTTAGTAGGTTTGGGCTACTACAGTACAAGTATTTTAGCACCGGCATTACAGGAAACTTCCAAATGTGAGCTAACTGGCATTGTTACCGGAAGTCCGGAGAAGATTCCCAAGTGGCAACAGGATTACGGCATTAAAGACCAGAATGTGTACAACTATGATAACTATGACGATATTGCCGATAACCCTGATATCGATGTGATCTATGTGGTATTGCCTCCTTCGATGCACGCAGAATATACCATCAGAGGTGCCGAGACCGGAAAACATATGTGGTGTGAAAAGCCCATGGCACCCTCTGTGAAGGAGTGTGAGGACATGATCAAAGCTTGCAAAGACAACCGGGTGACCCTGTCCATCGGCTATCGCTGCCAGCATGATCCTAATATTCAAGCCTATATGAAGGTTGGCAAAGAACTTCCTTTTGGAAAAGTGAAGATGATTACCTCTGCCGCTGGATATTTCGATAATCGATCCGATCACTGGAAACAAAAGAAAGATATGGGAGGAGGCGTTATGGGAGATATGGGGGTCTACGCACTACAGGGAGCCCGGTTAGCCACCGGTGAAGAGCCAATTGCGGTTACCGCTCAGGCTTCTACCACCCGGCCTGAGATCTACCACGAGGTTGAGGAAACCATGATGTTCCAATTAGAATTCCCCAGTGGTGCCCGAGCAGCTTGTCATACCAGCTTCGGCATTAGCATGAACTATTTGCAGGTTAATTATGAAGATGGTTGGCAAAAGATGGAACCACAATCGGGTTACGGTGGTAACAAAGGTAGCATGTCGGACGGTACGGTGATTAACTTCCCCTTAAAAAGACAGCAACCCAAGCAAATGGACGATGACGCCGAGGCTATCATGAATGGAATTGACTTGTTGGTTCCCGGTGAAGAAGGACTACGGGATATAACGGTAGTAGAAGCGATTTACAAGTCCGTAGCTCAGAATTGTGAAGTTAAAATCTAGGTTGCGAATTATAGGTACAGGTTGCGAGTTACAGGTTACAAGTTATGAATTATAGGTTGGTAGTTGGTGATTGGCATTTGAAAGTTAATTGGCAGTTGGCGATTGGCAGTTGTCATTTGCCACTGTTGAGCAGATTGCTTTACTTCATTTCCGCATTCTTATTGCTAACTACCTGTCATTCTTCAAATAACCCAGATACAGTGGCTGAGGGATTTGAACTGGTACAGGATGACCAGGAAGGAACCATAACTGTATTTCGACAGGGAGGATCTGATCCCTTAGTTGTACAAAATGCACTGCCGGGCATGCGCCCTTTTCTACACCCCATAATGGCACCCGATGGTTCCGGGCCGCTTACCGAAATGGCACCGGGGCATCACCAGCACCAAACTGGTGTTTATTGGGGGTTTACCAGGGTAAACGGTGGGGATGCTCCTATTGATACTGTCAAAAAGTGGTTTTACCGACAGGATAAGCCAGAACAGATCAAACAGCAAATAGGCCGTGACTACTTTCATAATAACGGTGAGGAATATTGGGAGCGGGTTTCTATGTTGACTCTGATCGATAGTGGCGAACAAGTAAAATGGAGAACGGTGTACCACATGTTGGATGCTGAGGGCAATGCTGTAATGAGTGAAACACAAACCTGGACTTTTCAGGAGGTAGAGCACAAGTTTTTACTAGCATTGGAGTGGGAGGGTAAAGCCTTACAAGCTATTACCGTCAATGAATTCGATTATGGTGGATTGTTCGTTCGCATGCCCTGGCGAGAAGAGATTCAGACCGAGGTGATTAATGCGGCTCGCCAACGAGATCAACAGGGAGATAAGCAACGAGCCATGTGGGTGGATATTGGAATGGAGATAGATGGAAGTGAGGATTGGGGACATATTGCCATTTTTGATCATCAACAAAATGAAGGATTTCCCACTTCCTGGAGAATAGATGGCCAGTATGGGGTAGGTCCATCGAGAGCTATAGATGGTGACTGGAAAATACCAGAGGGTCAAACCACGGTGGGAAAGCATCAACTGGTGGCCTATACCGGTGAATTTGATGATGTTGAAATGAGGGAGCTATGGGATCAATATATCGGAAGCAATTCCATTTACTCAGCAGCGGCGCTCTGGACCATTGCGCAGCAGGAGGGGCTTCAAGCGGAGTTTCTGACCCCTGAAAAAGCAGTAGCAGCCATGACCATAAAAGAAGGTTTCCAGGTAAACGTATGGGCAGCGGAGCCTATGCTCACCCAGCCCATGGCTTTTTGTTGGGACGATAAAGGCAGAATGTGGGTAGCTGAAAATCGAGATTACGAAAACCGGGGTAGTGGATTTTCCAATGACGGCACCAGCAGGATACTGATATTGGAGGATACTGATGGAGATGGTCAGGCAGATACTAGAAAAGTGTTTTTGGAAGGCATTCCCTTTCCCGCTGCTATCGCTGTGGGATTTGATGGCCTGTATTTGGGTGCTCCTCCCAATCTTTTATTTGTCCCTGATAAGAACCGGGATGACCGAGCCGACATGGAGGATATTGAAGTATTATTAACGGGTTGGGGGATCAGGGACCGCCACGAGACCCTGAACAGCTTGCATTGGGGACCTGATGGCTGGCTCTATGGCCTGGAAGGTTTCGCCACACCCTCTAAGATCAGGCGCCCTAAAGGAAAAGGAAAGATCTATGGCCACAAAGATCCATTTCCCGATGTCCTGCAAGGAGAAGGAGTTGACATCAACGGGGGTGTTTGGCGCTTTCATCCGGTAAAGAAAAGATTCGAGGTAGTAGCCCATGGATTCAGCAATCCCTGGGGTATCGACTACGATTCAAAGGGACAGCTATTTATTACTGCTTGTGTGATTCCACATATGTTTCATGTGATACCTGGAGGTATTTATCACCGACAGGGAGGACAACATTTCAACCCCTATGTGTATCAGGATATTCGCACCATTGTGGATCATCGTCACCGTTCCGCTCATGGGGGGGCCAGGATCTACCAATCCGATGCTTTCCCAAAAGAAGAAGTCGGTCGCCTGTTTATGGCCAATATTCATGAACACGCGGTGTTGTCGGATATTCTGGAACCAAATGGTTCTGGGTATATCGCTCGAGATGGCGATGATTTTATGCTAGCCAATAATGCCCAGTGGATCGGTTTCAGTATGGAAATTGGCCCAGCAGGTAACCTGTATGTCTTGGATTGGCACGATGCAGATATCTGTGGGAATAGCGTACGACAGAAAGAAACCGGTCGCATTTTTCGAATTGCCCCAGACCAATCCCTGGCGCAGGATTGGCCCGGTCGTTATGATGACCTCAGCACAAACAGTGATTTGGAACTGGCCAAACTTCAAACCAGCCGCAGCGATTGGCATTCCCGTAGGGCTAGGGTAATCTTGCAGGCAAGGGCGGTGCAACGTACCATAGATGATACCGCCATTGAAGTGCTCAACCAGCAGCTCACAGAAGATAAAAACGCTGACTATCGCTTGAGGGCATTATGGGCACTGCATGTATGTGGTAGTCTTAGTCAGCAGCGTCTGCTTGAATTGATGTCAGATACAGATCCCCACATTAGGGCTTGGTCCATACAAATGATGTGTGAAGACCAACAACCTGAGCATAACGTGCTGAAACAATTCGCTGAGATGGCTTCAAAAGATACATCTCCGGTGGTTAGATTGTACTTAGCAGCGGCTTTACAGCGGATTGAAACATCCCGGCGATGGAACATCGTCGAAGCACTTCTCACTCAAGAGGAAGATGCGGATGATCATAATATTCCCAAGATGATCTGGTTTGGGTTCGAGCCTTTGGTAGCCGACAACCCCGAAAAGGCATTAGCATTAGCTGCCCAGGGTAATATTCCCTTGATAGCAGAATTTACTGCCCGCAGAGTTGTTGATGCCGATAGGGTTAATACACTAGTGGCTTCCCTGGACGGATTAAAACAAAATCGACAGGCTTTACTAACCGGATTCCTACAAGGGCTAGAAGGAAGAACTGATTTGTCCACACCGGTTCAATGGAAATCGTTGTACAGAACACTTTCCAAGGATCAACAAACCGCATCGTTGGCCTTAGCCATCTCTCAGCAGTTCGGCGATGGCGAAGCGGCAGCACAATATGTGGAGACTATCACCAGTGGGGAAGCTTCAGTTGATCAACGCAATCAAGCCATCAAGGCGCTGGCTGCAAAACAAAGAACAGAACTTCCTCCAGTGTTACCGGAACTATGGGAGATTCCAGAGCTCAGGATTGAGGCCATACGAGCTGTAGCGGCCTACCAGGATCCAAAGCTTGGCGCGGAGTTGCTGGCAGCTTATCCTGACTTTAGTGAACAGGAAAAGCTTGAAGTGATCCAAACTATGGCTTCCAGGCCGGTTTATGGAAATCTATTGGTGTCGGAGCTTAAAACTGAGTCCATCCCAAAAAGCGATGTGCCTGCTTACGCTGCCCGTCAATTGCGCAGGGTAGTGGGCAATGGTTTTGTGGAGGTATGGGGGCCTATAGACGAGCTTTCCATCGATAAGGAGAAGGAGATGGTAAGATACCAGCAATTACTGAGTCAGGAAGCTATTTTGAGTGCCAACTTGCAAAACGGTAAAGCTGTATTTGACAAGTCCTGCGGAGCCTGCCATCAAATGTATGGCCAAGGGGGCATGTTAGGGCCTGACCTGACTGGATCCAATCGTGAGAACCTGGATTACCTGCTCCACAATATTCTAGATCCCAATGGAGATATTCAGGACGATTACAAAATGGAGATCATTACCACCCGAGATGGCCGTACTTATACTGGAAACATTTCCACCGAAAATGATCGACAAGTGGTGTTACGGGTAGTAGGGCAGGATCAGGTGACGGTAAATACCTCTAATATTCAATCGCGTGAAACCGCGCCTAAATCCATGATGCCAGAGGGTTTATTGCAAACCTTGACTGATGAAGAGGTTATCGATTTGATCGGGTTTCTGCAAATTCAGCAAGAGCAACAGTTGTAAGTATACAGCATGTAGCATACAGCATACAGTAAAAATCATGTACATATGAAGAATTGTAAAGACCCAAAACGAAGAAAGTTTATTTCTAAATCCGCTATGATTTCAGTTGGTTTGGCCACTGCTCCCAACTGGACTCAAGCTAGCATTGCTGCTCCATTTCCCGATAAAGGCTTGTATCAACTAGGTCCCATGGAAGGATACTCCATGCACATTGGCACCTTATTGTCCAGTATGAATATGATGCGAGCTTGGGTGGTTGAAGGGGTTAAAAACCTGACTGTGGAGCAACTGGATTTTCAGCTGGACGACCAATCTAACTCAATTGGGGCCATGTTACTGCATTTGGCTGCTACTGAAAAGTACTACCAGCTCAATACCTTTGACGAAATGGAATGGGGTACCTGGAGCGAGGAAATTAAGAGTGAATGGGATATACCCATGGGTTTGGGAGCCTCGGCCCGCGAAAAGATTAAAGGTTACAATATCGAATACTATCTGACTAAAATGGCTGAGGTCAGGGAGCATACCAAAAAAGAGTTTGCTAAAAGAGATGATGACTGGATCATGAAGTCCGAACCGTTTTTCGGAGGGGAGCCTACCAACAATTATTGCAAGTGGTTTCATGTGTGTGAGCATGAGTCCAACCACAATGGACAAATTAAAATGATCAAGAAAAGGATGCCAGTGTGAGAGAAAATTCCTTATCTTTTAGGTCAGATTCAGCACAAAACCCATGAAACTAATTAATCCCGTTGGCTTTATTGTCCTGGGCTTTACGTTCTTGTTGACAGTGCCCTCATGCAAAGAGCAAGCTGCCAAACAACAGCTTCCCCCTCCCGATATCAAGGTGATGCAAGTAATACAACAGAATGTACCCTTGCAGCGGGACTTCGTAGGACAAGTTTACGGGTTAAAAGATGTCCCCATCAGGGCCAGGGTGGAGGGTTATTTGTTAGGGATCCATTTTGAAGAAGGAAGACCTGTTAAAAGAGGGCAGCTGTTATATACTATTGACTCACAACCTTTTGAAGAAGAGGTAGCTTCCATGCAGAATAAAGTGGCGGAAGCACATACCTACCTGGTAAACGCTGAAAGTGAATTGGAGCGGTACAAGCCATTGGCTGAAATCAATGCAGTAAGTAAGAGCGATCTGGATCGCACTCAAGCCGCGCGAGACGCTGCAGAAGCTTCCTGGCAAGCAGCGCAAGCCAATCTACGGATGGCTCAAATCAATTTAAGTTACTGCTCTATTCAATCACCAATTAACGGTTTGATTGGTAAAACTCAAGCCCGGGCAGGAGAATTTGTAGGTAGGGATCCCAATCCGGTGATTCTGAATGAAGTATCGAGAATTGATAGCGTCAGAATAGAGTTCTTTCTCACTGAGGCGGAGTACTTACAGGTGCGCCGTGAATTTCTAATTGAGGGAAATCCGGATGATTACCAGCCCAAGGACAAAGAGAATTTGACCCTAATACTGGCCGATGGGTCTGTTTATGATCAAAAAGGAACCGTGGAGTTTGTGGATCGTAATGTTGATGCTTCCACTGGCTCTTTGCTAGTGCAGGCAAGCTTTCCCAATAGCAATAGATTGCTACGTCCAGGAATGTTCGCCAGGGTGAGGGTGGATTTCGACGTGGTTGAGGATGGGATCCTGGTTCCCCAGAGATGTGTAAAGGAATTGCAGGGCCAACATTCGGTTTATGTGGTAGGAGAGGATAATATCGTACAGGAACGCCAGATTGAGGCTGCTTCTCGAATAGGTGATATGTGGTTAATTAGTAGTGGCTTAACTGCTGATGACCAAATTGTAATTGAAGGTATGCAGCAGGTAGCTACTGGTATGCCGGTGAATCCGGTATTGACCGAATACAAAAGTCAAACCGAGGAACAGGGATAGTATGTCGGATCAGTCAGGTAACTTCTTTGTACACCGACCTATTGTGGCCATGGTGATCGCCATTGTGATTGTAATTGTGGGGGCGGTATCGGTGATTGATCTTCCTATCGAGCAGTATCCCAATCTAACCCCCCCGGTGGTACAGGTCAGGGGTACCTACACTGGGGCCAATGCAATCAATGTGGAGGAGTCGGTAGCCACTCCGCTTGAGCAGCAGATAAACGGGGTGGACAATATGATCTACATGAAGTCCACCAACTCCAACGACGGTACTATGGCCATCGATGTGTCTTTTGAGGTAGGTACTGATCCTGACATGAATACAGTGCTCACTCAAAACAGGGTTTCCGCGGCCTCAGCTAAACTGCCACAGCAGGTAACCAAGTTTGGTGTTACTACTCAAAAATCACTGCCCAACATTCTGATGCTGGTTACGCTTACTTCAGATGGAAGATATGACCAGAATTTTTTAGGGAACTATGCTTTGATCAACATTAAGGACCAGCTGTCTAGGATCAGAGGTATTGGTCGGGTAGATGTACTGGGTGCCTCAGATTATTCCATGCGCATATGGGTAAAGCCGGACCTGCTATCAAAACTGGGGATCACCGTTCCTGAAATATTAGGTGCTATCAATGAACAAAATGTTATCGTGCCAGGAGGAAAATTTGGGGCTGAACCCGCTCCACCGGGTACTGAATTCACCTACACCGTGAGACTGCCAGAGCGATTTAATTCTACTGAAGCTTTTGAGGAGATCGTGGTACGTACCAATCCCGATGGCTCCCAGGTAAAAATTGGAGATATAGCTTCAGTGAAGCTTGGAGTGGAGACCTATAGCATGATTCCACGACTTAATCGGGAATCTTGCGCAATTGTGGCCTTGTATCAAGCTCCTGGCTCAAATGCAGTGGAGTTGGCACAGAACGTTATTGCGGACATGGATCGGCTGGCAGAAAGCTTTCCTGAAAGTATTAAATATGACGTGTCATTGGATTCTACCTTGCCCATCACTGCCGGTATCCGGGATATCGTGATCACCCTGGTGATAGCGTTGGTACTGGTGATCCTGGTGGTTTTCGTTTTCATCCAGGACTGGCGGGCTACCCTGATTCCCACTCTGGCTATCCCGGTATCCTTGATAGGAGCCTTTATGTTTTTTCCTTTGTTGGGTTTCACCATAAATGTGTTGTCGTTACTGGGTTTAGTTTTGGCCATCGGGATTGTGGTAGATGATGCTATTGTGGTAGTGGAAGCGGTACAGGTAAACATAGAGAAAGGTATGAGTACCAAGCAGGCCACCATCGAGGCTATGAACAAGGTTACTGCCCCAGTAATTGCTACTACCTTAGTACTTATTGCAGTTTTCATACCGGTGGCAGGAATGGCTGGAATTACCGGGTTACTGTATCAACAATTTGCCATCACCATTGTGGTGTCAGTAATTGTTTCTTCGGTGAATGCGCTTACCTTAAGTCCAGCACTTTGTTCAATTTTATTGAAGAAACCTGAACCATATGGTGGACCATTAGGGTGGATTTTTGGCAAGTTCAATCAAGGAATGGACCGCACTACTGACAGCTACATGAGTTTTACCAGTGTGCTTACCAGGAAGCTGAAAAGAGGGGTAATATTTATTATTCTGATGACCATAGGCGCGGCTGTTTTTGGAAAACTAGTCCCCGGAGGCTTCATCCCAGAGGAGGATATGGGTTACTTCTTCGTAAATGTGCAGCTACCTGATGCGTCATCATTGCAGCGGTCAGATGCTGTAGCCAAACAGGTTGAAGACATCCTGTTGAATTATCCGGAGGTCGATTATGTCACTACTGCTACCGGATACAGCATGCTGGCTGGGGCTGCCATACCTAATAATGCTTTTATGTTTGTATCCCTGTCCAATTGGGATGACCGTGAGTCTACTGCCATTGAAATCGTAGACCGGCTTAATATAGAATTGTTTATGAAGATTAAGGGTGCCCAAGCCTTTGCCTTTGGGCCACCTGCCATACCAGGTTTAGGCAGTGGATCCGGATTCAGTCTGATGATCCAGGACAGGACCGGGAATACACCCCAGTATCTGGCGGAGAATACTTATAAGTTCATTCAGGCTGCCAATCAGAGAGAAGAGATTGGCAGGGCATTCACCACCTTTCAGTCCAGTGTGCCCCAACGCTTTATGAACATTGATAAAGCTAAAGCATTGAAGCTTGGTTTATCATTAAATGACGTCTACACCACCATTGGAGCTTTCATGGGAGGGGCCTATGTCAATGATTTCACCAGATTTGGTAGGTTGTACAAGACCTATATTCAGGCGGAACCTGAGTACCGGGTGGATGAAAGTCAAATCAATAATTTCTTCATAAAGAACAATGAGGGCAATATGGTGCCCTTAGCTACTATTGCCTCGGTAACTCCAATTTCAGGGCCCGATTATACCAATCGTTTTAATCTCTTCAGATCAGTTGAGGTTACCGGTGGACCAGCACCCGGGTATACCTCTGCCCAAGCCATGGAGGCGTTGGAGGAGGTAGCTGCTCAAAGCTTACCACCGGATATGAGCTACAGTTGGAATGCGATGTCATTTCAGGAAAAGAAGGCAGCTGGTTCATTGGGCGTAATCTTAACCTTTTCGCTGCTATTTGTCTTCCTAATACTTTCGGCACAGTATGAAAGTTGGTCTCTACCATTCTCCATTTTACTAGGTACACCTTTTGCTATTTTCGGGGCCTTATTCTTTTTATGGATCGCCCGTTTATACAGTCCCAGTTTTGAGAATAATATCTTTGCCCAGGTATCATTCGTAATGCTGATTGGCATGGCCGCCAAAAATGCCATTCTGATTGTGGAATTCGCCAACGAAGAATTTCAAAAGGGACTTAGTTTGGTTGAAGCTGCCATCAACGCTGCCAAATCCCGTTTCCGACCCATCCTGATGACTGCTTTTTCATTTATACTGGGGGTTTTTCCGCTAGTGATAGCCTCTGGTACTGGAGCTGAAGCCAGAAAGGTAATGGGGATGGCATTATTAGGAGGAATGGCCATTGCCACTTTTCTGGGGGTGTTTATGTACCCGATGTTATTTATACTGATCGGTAAGATAGCAGGTTATGAGAAGAAGCGCGAGTTAGATCAGACTCAAATTAACCCTGAGCAGGTATGAGCAGGGTCAATGTACAATTCACAATGGACAATGAACAGGGAGGTAACTCATCACTCATCACTAACCACTACCTACTATGCTGCTTGCTGTTTGCTCTTGCTGTGCAATCTTGCATGGTCGGTCCTAATTTTCAACCCACCCGGGATACAATAGACTCGGTGGAAGTTTACCGCTTCGACAGCCTGCAATTGGCGATGACCGATTCTGTTTTAAATATCAAATGGTGGGAGATGTTTCAGGATCCTATTATCGATACCCTGATCAGCATCGGGTTGGCAGAGAACAAGGATGTCTTGATAGCTTCTGCGAGGATCGAACAGGCCAGGGCTGCTTTAGGTAAGGCCAAGGCAGAGATATGGCCCTCTTTTGGTTATACAGGGGCTGCACAAAGGGGTAATTCGGTACAGGGCTTGCAACTTCCCAATACTACCAATGCTTTTAATGGATTTGGTACACTGCACTGGGAAATTGATTTTTGGGGTAAGTTTCGACGGGCCAGCGAAGCTGCTCGGGCCGAGTTACTAGCCTCAGAATACGGCAGGAGAACGGTCCAGATAGGACTGATTTCATTGATTACCGGCACCTATTACCAACTACTGGACTTTAAATGGAGGTTGGATATTTCCATAAAAACCCTGGAATTAAGACAAGAGTCAGAAGATATTATACAAGCCCGCTTTAACGAAGGGATTGTGGCGGAAATTGATCTCAACCAGGCTCAAATTCAAAGAGCTATAGCTGCCGGGGCGGTACCGGTATTTCAAAGACAGGTGGCCCAAACGGAAAATGCCTTAAGTATTTTACTAGGAAGAAACCCTGGTCCCATACCAACTGGAACTGAGCTGCAGAATCAAATGCTTACCTTGGATATTCCAGTGGGGATTCCCAGCATGCTGATGACCAGGCGCCCCGATCTGCTGCAACTAGAAGAACTGCTTCACGCTCAGAATGCTCGAATCGGAATTGCAGTGGCACAACGCTTTCCCTCTATAAGTCTGACCGGATTATTGGGTGTTGCCAGTACCGAACTATCGGAGATAACTGATAGCGAGGCTCTCTTTAATATTGGTGGTAGTATAATGGGGCCACTATTTGAATTTGGCCGCAACAAAAGACGGGTAGAAATTGAAAGAGCCATTACCGAGCAGGTACTTTACGAGTATGAGTTTGCCGTTATTACCGCTTTCCAGGAGGTAGAGGATGCACTGGTGGAAATATCTACTCTGAAGGAAGAAATGGTGGCTCGGCGCGATCATGTGGCGGCGGCGGAGAATGCCCAATTCCTTTCAGGAGAAAGATATGACAAAGGGGTTACAAGCTATTTGGAAATTATTGAAAGCCAACGACAGGCTTTTGAAGCACAGCTAAACCTTTCCCAAACCACCCAGCAATTATTCAATGCCTATGTCAGGCTATATAAGGCGCTCGGTGGGGGATGGCTGTCAGAGGAGGAGATGATGGCTGCGCAGCAAGCAAATCAGTCTACAGAATAGGAGTGAAAAGCCGGCAAACTGATTCCAGCAGTCGGGTGTTCAGAGGTCTATTTTTCCATTCCTCTGCATCAATCAATGTACTTGATTGCAGGTCTTTATCAAACTGACTATTAAGCGCCAGTGCCAAAACTTGATCGTAAACCAACGCGGTGATTTCAAAATTAATGTAGAAACTCCTGATATCGGTATTCAAGGTTCCAATCATGGATACCATATCATCTATTACCATGGTTTTTGCGTGAAGAAACCCCTTTTGATAAAAATAGATCCGTACTCCGTTATCAAGCAGAGGTTGCAAATAGGAATTTGAGGCATATTTGACCAGGTTTGAATCCGAAATCCCAGGGATAAGCAGCTCAACTTTTACCCCTGACAGACTGGCGGTAATTAATGCTGATTTAAGTTCCTCACTGGGGATAAAATAGGGATTCGTAATTCTTACGTAACGTTTTGCACTATGAATTAACACCACCATCGCATCCATTCCGGTTGGTCTGGCAGATATGGGGCCTGAACTGGAGATGGCAATGGGAGATTCAGTAGCGATATTGAAGTCATAGTTGAAAAAAGGTGGATCTGTTGGCAGTACCTCGGTGGATAGATGGTCCCAGGCAATCTTAAAATTTAATTGTAGCATGTTCACCGCTGGCCCCTCTATGCGAAGGTGGGTATCTCGCCAAAACAATTGGTGCTTTCCGTTATTCCAGTACCGATCGTCCAGATTAAGGCCTCCCACAAAGCCTACTTTACCATCAACCACCAGGATCTTCCGGTGATTGCGGTAGTTGGGTGAAGCCAGGTTGGTAAATGCCACCGGCATGTAGACCGCATAAGGGATCTGGTATTCCTGAAATTGCCTGCAAAATTGTCTGAGGTTTTTAGAGCCAACCCCATCAGCAACTACCCGAATTTGCACGCCTTCCTGGGATTTCTGTTTTAGTAGATCAAGTAATTTTTTGCCCACGTCATCGAAGGTCATGATATAATACTCGATATGAATATGGTGACGTGCCTGACGGATAGCCTCAAAAAAAGCTGGAAACTTTTGCTCTCCATTAATCAGTAGCTCGACCTGGTTTCCTCCCAGTGTCATCGAGTTATTGGAGTTGGTCAGCATAATCGCTGCCTTGGAAGCACCATTAAACTGCTGTTGAAGATGAGTCAGCATCTGTTGATTGGATTCTTCCAGTTTCCGGGCCAGCGCCTGGGTAGATTCTTTTTTGAGCGCTTCCCGGATCCTTAATCGATATCTCTTTCGATAATCCCTGCCAAAGAAATAGAATACAATCAATCCAATAAAGGGGAAAAATACCAACAGAAATATATAGGAGAAAGACTTGTTTACATTTCGGTTTTCAAGCAGGATAGTGACCAGTATACCCAGGTAGATCAGACCTAATGGCAACCAGGCCCATGCTTTTACTATTGAAAACATGGCTTCCAACCAATCCATTCTGGAATACTCTTAAAATGCTTCTTAATATAGCATATCATTCCCAGGAATCAATTCTGACGGTGTCGTTCTCTCATAACACGTCTACTAAGCCGGTTCTTAACTTGAAAACCTCGGTGTATTATTTTCCTGAATGCTTTTTGCTGATCTTCATCGCATAGACTCATTACATTTTCAAAATGTTGGAAGTTGATTTCTTCTAAGACAATCTGTTGTTGACCTAGTTGATAGATTAAGTCAGCAACGCTGTCAGGCTCATTTTTTCCTATTTGGTCAATGAGCTGCTTTCTTAGCAGCTTTATCTCATCCATGGTGCTGCTTAGGCTGGCACTGTGAAGCATAGCCAGAGAATCGAACTTCACCTGCTGCTCTTGATCAAATTTCAATCTATTTGGAATGAAATGCTTTTGTGCTAGGTGAGGAGGTGGTTTACGGTCAGACCTTCTAAATTCTGCATTACCATCTGGTCCACGGTCACGGGTTATCCATAATGAGCCCAGTGAAAGCAAGTTTATTACAATAAGTACCAGGATAACAATCCACAGTGGTCGGTTGTTTTTATTCATGCTCGTCATTTTGATGCGGTGAATTCATCTGAAAGTTTTCTATCGTAGTGAGTGTTGGATAGTATTGCTGGAAATACTGTACTTCAGCATCCAAGCCCGCGTCAACTGTCGATGTTCCTGTTAAATTCATGGAAATGGTTACCACATTAATTACCACCAGAGTAGCCAACAGGGCATAAGTTAATCTATAGAATGGATGACTTATTTTAACTAACTCATTTTCAGATTTTTGTATTTTGCCTACAATTCGAGTATGCAAGAACGGCTTGGGAGATACTCTTTCAATTCCTTCCAGGCTCTGCAGGGTCTTTCTGACCTCTTCCTCAATTCTATTTCTATCCTTCATAATTCATAATTCATAACTCATAACTCATAACTCCTTATAGTATCTATAAAGGTATTTCTGCAAATTATGCTTAGCTCGGTGCATCAGTGACTCTATCGAAGAAATGGATTTATTCATGATTTCTGCAATTTCCTGGTAGCTCAGACCCTCCATCTTATGCAGGGTGTAGGCGGTATATTGGGTTTCAGGTAGTTTTTCAATTGCCTTAAATAGTATTTCACTCCTTTCCTTGTTCTCTGCTAAAATACCCGGATGATCGTAATCAACCGGTCCCTGTATTTGGTTCTCCGATCCAAAAAAATTGGCAATCCCAGTAAAACGCTTGTGTCTTTTCCTGGATCGTATAAGCTCCAAAGATTTAGTAACGGATATCCTATATATCCATGTTGATAAACTCGACTCCATTCTGAACTTGCTTATTGACCGGTATACCTGGATAAATACTTCCTGGGTTAAATCATCTGCATCTTCCTGGTTTTTGATAAAACCCAGGCAAGTATTAAAAACCCTTTGTTGGTAGGTTTCCACCAAAGTCCTGAAAGCTGACTCACTTCCCTGGGTAAGGGCCTCAATTAGTTGGCTTTCGGACATTTAGCGTGGTTAACCCCGGTGACCATGAGAGCGGTGTCTCATGTCCCGCCGATTCTTATATTGGTCAAACAGCAATCGCTGATCATCGGTCAGTAGTTCCCGGATTTCGATCATGGTAGCAGCACGTTCTTTTTTACCGGCTATTTCCAAGACTCCAATTTGATCGATTAGGTCATTGATTTTACTTTTATCTATTTGATCCTGAGTCATCGCGGTACGCATTTCCGCTCTTAGTTCCCGAATTTGGTTCTGTCGTTGTATTTGGTCACGGGCTTTGGCTTTTCGGATCTCCTTGATTTGCTGTTGTTGCTCATCTGTTAGATCCAGATGTTGGGCCATTTGTTGGGCACGTGATTCTGCTCTGTGTTTCCCCCTGTGGGACCTTTTTTCAGGTTGTTCCTGGGCGTAAACCGCAGTTAGGGTCATCGCCATCAGCATGACCAACATGGTATTCTTTATTACGTTATGCATTGCAGTAAATTTTTGGTGTTTAAAATAAAATCTACTGGTTAGATGACAATGGTGAAAAAAACTTGCGGTCATACCTTATTCCGGTCCTAATTGTGGTGGGTAAAAGTACCCCATTGAGGCATCAGCCGTCCCTAACCGGTATTGTCGATTTTGCATTAAACACACTTTCCGGGTAGTTGTGGGAATATTGGTAGAGTAAACTCGTAACTCTCCAGGTAGACTGGTAATGATCTCCTCTCGCCAATCTCCAACAACATCGGCTACCAGCAGTATCTTTCCCTCGATTTCCTGTAAGGTATCTCCCTGGTATTTGAAAAGTTGATGGTTGTAAGTGATTTCTTTAAGCTCATCATCGTCCCACCAAAGCGCTCTTGGCGCCAATCCCCACAAATTTTTGTCTGATAGTCGCTCACCTTGAGCCGACCAGAGGAAGAATTTACTGCCGCCCTTGGCTTCTCCGGCATAACATTCAATGCCTGGATAGTTGGGATCAATATCACCGATCATACCCTGGGAATGAACGTGTACCGTTGATCCGGAATAACCCCAAATAATTTCACCGGTGGCGGCATCCACCAGGCAGGTACCATGCTTGGGTGACCGGGTTTCAATTCCGTAAAAAATTTCCAGTCCGGGTCGATCCGGGTCAATATCAGCAATATAACCCACGTCGTTATGTCCCAAACCTGTATGCCATAGCGCGGTACCATCATGGTCCAAAGCTGCGGTACCGATTACGATTTCATCTTTGCCATCATCGTCAACATCGGCACACATAATGCCATGCTGGCCCTGGCCACGAAATTTCTGGTCTTTACCCGAACTCTCCCAATACCAGATCTCTTTCAGGTCTTTATCCAAAGCCCGGGTTTTGATAATGGTATAGGTGCCTCTTTGTTGAATCAAAGCGGGATTTTTGCCATCCAGATAGGCCACGGTTAGAAAATTACGACTCCATCGATTGTAGGAGTCAAACCCCTCTTTAGACAACCAATCTGCTTTACGTTCTATCTGTCCGGTTATGCCATTGATCTTGGCCATATATTCCCTGCCTTGTAGGACTTTACCATCAGATTCGCGTGGGTCCCCGTCACCTGCTTTGGCATATACTTCGGCATTGCCATCCCCATCGATATCGAAAACCATATAGGGAGAATACCAGGTACCGGTTTCAATAGCCCACCCCATATTGTAATCCCACAACTTCCTTCCCTTGGCATCATAAGCAGTTAAATGGTATGGTTCAGGACTGCGTTTCCAATAGCCCGGTTTGTAGTAGGGATCCACATTAAAATCCGGAGACTGTACTACGAAGTCATAAGCTCCATCGCCATTTAGATCGCCAACCCCCAATCGCTTCAGGGTGATTCCCGCATCCAGGGTAATGGAATACCAGGGTTGATCGCCATTATGGGAGAACACATAAGCATATCCGGGACTGTCTTCTTCAGTACCACCATTAACGGTGGTAACTTTATAGTGGTAGGCAAACCCAGGTTCACTGGTGGTATCGATAAAATTGGTTACTCCGGATATCGGTTGTGGATTGACCCTTTGATAATCGCTGAAACCAATATTCTTTCGATATACATTGAAGCTGATACCCTCAGGGTCTGACTTTAGTAACCGCCAGCCCACATAAATGCGATTTTCACCCTGGTTAAGTGCCACCACACCCCGGTCCAGGGGTTCTGCCAACTGCGAGATACCCACCAGGGGAAGCAATAATGTAATCAGTAGCCACCAGCAGATGATTTTAAAGTTAGATCGGATATTCATGGTGGTAGACATTTTGATAAACAATATAATGATTGCTTGCTACATGCACTTTTACTTTATTGGAATCTTACCAACATTTCGTCATGAACCGTATCCAGTATATCAAACTCGTTCTTTTTTATGTGTTAATGTCCTGTCAAACACCTGAAACGCTGCCCCCACCCAATATACTCTTTTGTATTGCAGACGACGCCTCTTTCCCTCACATGAGTGCATATGGCACCCAATGGCTAAGCACTCCGGCCTTTGATCGGGTGGCCAGGGAGGGCCTATTATTCATGAATTGTTACACTCCAAATGCCAAGTGTGCCCCCTCTCGGTCCAGCCTTTTGACCGGGCGAAATAGCTGGCAGTTGGAAGAAGCAGGAAACCATTGGCCGTTTTTCCCTGCTAAGTTCAAAACTTACGCTGAGGCACTGGGTGAAAATGGTTATTTCACCGGCTATACGGGTAAGGGCTGGGGGCCAGGATTCGC
>JANQPK010000261.1 GCA_028289505.1 Cyclobacteriaceae bacterium | reverse complement strand
ACAACAAAAAAGGGTTGATCAGTTGCACCATACAGCTTTTGTGGTAGGGGTAACTGACGGGGATTATATCGAGAGCCCAGTGTTTATCAGGGGTAGTCTTAAAAACCTAAGCAGCCATACCGTTCCGCATCGTTTCTTGACCGCATTATCTGATACCAGTGCTACTTTCAAGCCAACAGGAAGCGGAAGACTGGAATTTGCCAAAAAAATTGCTAACCCTGAGAATCCCCTTACTTCAAGAGTAATGGTAAATCGATTATGGCATCACGTTTTTGGACGCGGTATTGTGGAGACGGTAGATAATTTTGGAGTTCAGGGTAAAATACCGTCACACCCGGAATTACTGGACTTTCTTGCAATTAAATTCATGGAAGAAGATTGGTCAGTTAAGCGAATGATCAAGTTCATGGTGATGTCCCAGGCTTTTCGCAGGAGTACTGAAGCCTCGGCCGATAGCAAGGTGGTAGACCCTGACAACTTGTGGTTACAGCATTATCCTATCAGGAGACTTAACGCTGAATCGATTCGTGATGCAGTTTTGGCAACCTCTGGCAGGCTTGATCGCAACTTATACGGTCCGTCGATTCCGGTTTATCTTACAGAGTTTTTAAGTGGAAGGGGAAGACCTCGTGAATCGGGGCCACGGGACGGGGCGGGAAGACGTAGTATTTATCAAGCCTTGCACCGAAATTTTCTACCACCTATGATGCTGGCTTTCGATATGCCCATTCCTTTTAGCACCTTTGGAAAACGCAATGTTTCAAACGTACCATCGCAATCCCTAACCATGTTGAATGATCCTTTTATTTTGGATCAAGCTGCTTTATGGGCAGATTCAATGGTGGCTAACGCCGAATCATTTGATGAGCGAGTAAGTCAAATATTTCTTAAAGCATTTTCAAGACCTGCGCAAGAAGTTGAAATAGAAAAGGCTCGAAGTTTCTTTGCTGAGCAAAAAGAATTGTTAGCTGGCGAAGGGAATACTGGCAATACAGAAAGTTACCTTTGGAAAAGTTACTGCCACTCCATATTCAATATGAAAGAATTTATATTTTTGATATGACCATGACCAGGAGAGAAGCTTTGACATTGACCAAGAATGGATTTGGTGGGCTGGCGTTAATGAGCTTGTTGGGAAACACTGCTTGCCGTCGAGTGATTAAATCGCTTGAAAATGCAGGTCAAAATGGATTGAGTTTGGGACTACCTCACCATGCTCCTAAGGCAAGAAGTATCATATTCCTGTATATGGACGGTGGCGTATCCCAGGTAGACTCTTTTGATTATAAACCAAGATTAGAAAAGGAGAATGGTCAAAATCCTTACCAAAAGTTTAAGGTGGATGCTACCCAATTCAATAACATTGGTACCATTCTCAAAAGTCCTTGGAACTTTAAACAATATGGTGAATGTGGCATGTGGGTAAGCGACCTGTTTCCCAATATTGCTACTTGCGTCGATGATCTAGCGCTGGTACGAAGTATGGTTTCAGATTTTCCCGAACATACTAATGCGAACTATTTTCTGCATACCGGTCATGGTCTACAAGGAAGACCCAGCATGGGAGCCTGGATTAATTATGGACTAGGTTCCGATAATCAGGACCTGCCCGGCTATGTGGTCTTGGATGGTGGTTTAATCCCTCCAGGAGGCCTTGATAACTTCAATTCTGGTTTTTTACCAGCCGACTACCAGGCATCGATATTAAAGCCAGGCAGGAACGCCATACCCAATGTTAGTCCTCAAGAGCCTTCAGATGAAATCCAGAAAAGCAAACTTGATTTGATTCATCAAATGGATAACTCCCTGGTTGGTCAAATCGGACATGAAGATGAAGTCGAAGCCGCCATTAACAATTATGAGCTGGCTTATCGGATGCAAGCATCTGTTCCTGAACTCACTGATTTTAGTGGTGAGACCACCTTGACCAAAAAGATGTATGGCATGGACTCTAGCGACCCTCATCTAGCAGGTTACGCAGCTCAATGTTTGATGGCCCGTAGATTAGTAGAAAGGGGAGTTCGCTTCATTGAGCTGACTTGCCCAAGCGTAAAGGCAGACCGTTGGGATCAACATGGGGGACTCAAAGATGGCCACGAAAGAAATGCTCACGCAGTTGACCAGGCGATTGCAGCTTTGATCAAAGACCTGAAGTATCGTGGATTATTGGAAACTACGCTGGTGGTTTTTGCCGGTGAGTTTGGTAGAACACCTTTTGCACAAGGTACGGATGGAAGAGATCACAATCCATCGGCTTTTTCAATATGGATGGCTGGCGCCGGTATCAAAGGTGGAACCATTTATGGTCAAACTGACGAGTACGGATATCGGGTAATTGACAAACCGACTACCATTCACGACCTGCATGCTACCATGTTACATCTTCTGGGAATTGACCACGAACATTTAACCTTTAGGTTTAGCGGTAGAGATATACGGTTAACAGATGTACATGGGCATGTGATTCATGATATTTTGGTGTAACACATTAAATATCCGCTAAGGTGCTATATCAATTTAATAAAGACCGGATGGCTCTGATGGTGATTGATATGCAGAAGGGTTTTATTGAGTCAGGCGCTGCCATGGAGGTGGCTCCAGGTCGTACCATTATTCCAAATATTAAAAGACTGGTTGAGGGTTTTCGCAAATCCCAGATACCGGTTATTTACACTAGATTTGTTTATACACCTAAAGTACCTACACTTATTGGCGAGTTGCATGAGCAGCACAAGCCACCAACAGCGTGTTGTATGTTGGGAGACCCCAGTGTTGAAATAGTCAATGATTTAAAGCCAGATCAGAAGGAACTTGTGGTAGACAAGCATAGTTATGACGCATTTTACAACACCAATTTGGATTACGCGCTTAGGACCCTGAACATTAAACAACTGATCTTTACCGGTGTAATGACGGATATATGCGTATTGTCTACCATATCCAGTGCATTACATCATGAGTACCAATTATGGGCAGTTACAGATGCTACGGCTACCATCTGGCCAGAAGTACAGCGCTTGACGCTAGATCTGGTTGAGAGGGCCTATGGAAAGCTAGTCACCACTGATGCAATGATTTCATCACTTGGCCATTAGATACCAGAAAACCAAAGTTAATTTATCCTTCAGATTTACGAGCAGTTTCCACCACTAGCATGTTCATTCCATCCTTTTCCGATGCCTTACCGGTAACTTCAGCTTGTTGTCCTGCCAGTTTCTTTAAAGACTCGTATTGAGTCTTGTCCTTTCCGATACCAAGAATGTACAATGTACCTTCAGCGGTCAGTAAACCCATAGGTTGTCCTGAACTGAGACATGCCATGGCACACTTGGCGTGGTCAGACCCAATAGCCCCACTAGCTAGATAACATTTTACATCAGTAACTTCACCGGTTACCGTACTTTGGGCAAAGCCAGAGGACGACCAACAAATCAGGGCAATAAAAAATACTCCTTTCAATAGTGTGTTCATAACGAGGGTTTATTTATCTGCAAATAAAGATAAAAATTAATTCGCTATTTTTGGCATTCACTATGGACAAAACACTTGGTATGAAACATTTTGCAATACTGTCTTTGATAATAGGTTTTGTTGTTTCCTGTACACAAAATCAAAATACAGATGAAACCACACTACCGGTAACTGATGATGGATGGAGCATTCTTTTGAGTGATGATTTAGCTGGCTGGGAACAGATTGGTGAGTTGGATCTTACTGTATCGGAGCAGGTACTCACTATATCGGCCTCTGCAGAAAACCCTAATGCGGTTTTGGCGACAAAAGCATCCTATGATAACTTTCAGTTGGAATTTGACTTCAAATCGGATGAACCGGAGTCAGGGGTATTATTGAGATTTAACGATTTGTTGAAAATGACTCCCAGAAAATCTGGATATTTTCTAAGCACAGACATTAATCCTGATCATCAGAACCCCGCAGGAACTATTCATTCGGTTGCCAGAGCCACCGTTTTGGAAGATGTTGATAACGGTGATTGGAATAGCATGGTGGTGGAAGCTACCGGTACCCATCTCAAGGTATATTTAAATGATCAGCTGGTGGCTGAGGCTAATGATAAACGGCACGATGGCGGTAAACTAGCGTTATTACCCCCAATGACACCTGATAAACAGGTTAGCTTCAGAAATATTCGAGTTAAGCCCTTGGTTGTTGCCACGGTAGTAACTGAATTGCTGGAGGAACGATATCGATCTAATCAGGAATTATCCTGGGATACGCTTTTTGATGGCAGTACCTTGGAAGGCTGGAGTCCTGTAGGGGATGGTAAATGGACGGTCGAGGATGGGGTAATTCACGGATACTCTGGTGAAGAAGGTGGCTTTCTGGTTAGCGATAATGCTTACAAAGATTTCTATCTGAAAACAGTATTTAAAATTATTAAGGAGGATAATAGCGGAATATTTATTAGAAAAAGCCCTGATTCCACCGGAGTGACCATTACAGATGCGATTGAATGTAATATCTACGATCATAACGGACCGGCTCATGCTTATTCAACAGGTGCCATCGCCACTCATGCCCGGGCGTGGTACGGAATGATTGATTACAATGACTGGAATGAAATGGAGATCTTTGCCGAAGATAAGCAAATTGTAATGTTCGTCAATGGACAAAAGTCTTCAGAATCATACTTGCCAGACCATTTTAATAAATCAGGGAATATTTGTTTACAGGGTGGAATCAAGGTATTTGCACCTGATAAAGGCCCTAGTGATGTGTATTTCAAACAGGTTTTGGTAAAGTCATTTGATTGACAGATGAAACAAATTCTGCGGTCAAATGGTTGTACTTAGATGATATCCATCTTTTTCTCTGATCACTAGAGCGCATGCTCACCACACATCTTAGGTTTTTTCTGCTGCTCTGTTTGGTCGCCATGTTGGCTTGTTCAGAAGATGAACCTATTCCCGTGGCACCGCCTCCCGGGATTACACCACCACCAAGCGGACCGATTATCTGCCAAGTAGAAGAGATAGAGTTCAGAGACATTGACGATCAAATCATCGGAGTGCGAGAATTTGTCTATAACCCTAATCGAGGTGATAGGTTGGAATCAATCTCCATAATTGAAAACAATGGCCAAGATGTGGTCAATTTAAGGTTCCGGCTTAATTACAGTCAGGATGATTCTCTGGTGCCTAACAGCATTGAGGAGATACTGGGAGCTGATATTGTTACCAGAACTGATTTCAAGTTTGACTCCGATGAAAATCTGACCGAGTTTACCAGGAGTCCGGTTTATAACCCAGACCTATCCCCGGAGAATTATATATTCTTCTATGAAGCTTCAGAACTTGCAAATGATTCTATAAACTCCAGGATTGTTACTTTTGATATTGACCGACTTACCCAGGAATGGATTGATGTGCTCCCTGCCTTATTTACCACAGGAGGGCAACGTATCACACGATTTGACAGAGTGTCGTTCACAGGGGATTTATTGGAATTTTGTTTATTTCATTACGATGACCAAGGATCCCTGGAGGAGATCGTTTGTAGAGCTGCTGATGGTTTGCTTACTGAAGTATGGAATTTCACATACGAAAATGGCAGATTGGTTTCGGCCTTTGAACAACTACCAAACTTTAGAGCAATTGCTGAATATCAATACGATCAAGACGGAAAACCAGTATCGGTAGAATCATCCACAAATGGTATATTTAATTGGAGTGGACGATATTTTTATCTCTGTCGCTAAAGGCAATTACTTACTTGATAACCCATAGTCGGTAATTTTTATTATTTAAAGTATATGTATAATAACCAGATTTTAAAATTCTGATATCCAATATTATATAATTATTTTTGTTCTCGTATTCCACACATATTTTAGCTCCTGATATATCATAAGCGGTTATAATTTGAGGTAATCTCGTGGTATTTGTAATCGGAACAACCACGAAATCACTTGCTGGGTTTGGAAATGGGTTAATACGGGGTTTTATAACAACTGTTTTTAGATCTGAAAACTCGAATTTACCATCAAAATCCACCTGTTTCAATCGATACAGCGATGAACCCGGTAGTGGCAGCAAGTCGGTATAGTGGTAGTGCTGGCTATGGTGGCTGGTTCCCTGGCCATCGACTATCGCAATGGTTTCCCAATGATGACTCTCAGACACCATTTTACGCTGGACTTCAAAATAGTCATTATCGGTTTCAGAAATGGTCTTCCAGGTTAGTAGGACCCGGTTATCAACTTGCTTTGCCTGAAAAGAGCTTAATTCAACTGGAAGGGATAACATGCCTTGGATGATCAGATTATCAATTCTAATGATTTCGTCTGTCGCGGAATTGATTGCTTCAATACGGATCTCCAGCTGATTTCCAGAGAGGTTCGAATTACTAATTAAAGCCACCCCCCAATCATCATCGTGGTCTCGACAATCACCACTATTGATGCCATCATCACCGTATAGGGTATGGCTGCCACATGCAGCATATAGACCACACCAGTTTAATGCATTAGCTACTAAGTTCCAAGGTCCAGCATCTAACCTGTAAAGCACATTAACATAGTCCTCCTTATCCTGATCGGCACAAGCATCAAGCCCAAAATAAAGCGCTTCGTGATCTCCCAACTCTGAAATCTCGACCGAA
>JANQPK010000085.1 GCA_028289505.1 Cyclobacteriaceae bacterium | reverse complement strand
TATTGGGTGAGTCGTTGTTTAAATTCTGCCCCAATTCCAACTTGAGTGGGGTTGATGCCTTGTCGGGAAGCACCTCCCCAAATCCCGTACCCTCGTAGAAAATCAGTTTCCTGCCGATCCACATTTCTGAACCTGGGGATGGCCACCATAGCCGGCCGGAAGCCCTTGTATATGCGGTCCTCACCACCTTCCATGATACCAGATCCACTGACTCCGCTGTGATGATCCATAAGGTAATGTCCCAGTACTCCGCTGGAATTACCCAATCCTGATGAGAATCTGGGTGTTTTTGAATTCAGCAGGATGGCGGTGGAGGTCAGGGCTGAAGCACATAGGAAAATAACCCTGGCAAAGTACTCAGTAGTCTCCTTAGTCTCTGTGTTGATGACCCTGACACCAGTCACCTTGTCCTGACTTTCATCATAGATTACAGAATGCACCAGAGCGTGTGGTAGTAATGTCATGTTACCGGTATCATTCGCGGCGGGTAGGGTGGAACTATTGGCGCTAAAGTAGGCTCCGAAGGGACATCCACGATGGCAAAGGTTGCGGGTTTGACATTGCGATCTCCCTTTGAATTGTCCTGGCTCAACTTTAGTAAGATGAGCCACCGGGTTAGGAATTAATTTGCGGTCGGAGTAGTGGGCTTCCAGGCGTTCTTTAAAGACTTTTTCCCCATAGTTCAAATCAAAGGGAGGTAAATAATGCTTGCCGCAGGGTAGTGTTTTGACATCGTGCTGGGCCCCGGCTACCCCGATGAACTGCTCCACATAATCATACCAGGGAGCAATGTCTTTATATCGGATGGGCCAATCAGAACCTACGCCGTCCTTAGCATTGGCTTCAAATTCCAATTCGCTGAAACGATAGGAGCCCCTGCCCCAGAGCAGAGACCTGCCTCCGGTTTGGTAGCCACGAAACCACCAGAATGGTTTATCTTCTGGAAATTCATATGGATGCTCTTTATCATTCACATAAAAATGTTTGCTGCTGGCATCCAGGTTATACTTGTGATGCTGGATATAATACGCCTCTTTTTCCTGTTTGGTCAGTTTTCCTTGATGTTCGAACTCCCAGGGTGCCTTATTCGCGGTAGGGTAATCCCGTAGGTGCATGACTTCATTACCCCGGTCCAGCACCAGTGTTTTTAATCCTTTTTCGGTCAGTTCTTTAGCTGCCCAACTGCCGGTCATACCAGCGCCTACAACGATCGCATCATACGTATGGTTATTGCTCATGTCCTTTTTTAATAATAAGGTGTTCCCAAAAAGCCTCCTGGGTCTCAGACTGCATTACCCACGGCTATTTTATCCCCTGGCTTCAATTCCACATCTCCCACATAGGGTCCGGGAATTGGCGTATAGTTCAAATTCTGTTTGACCCCTTGTTCGGTCTGAAAATAGATCTCCACACAAAGTTTTTTGAAGGTATAGTAGAAAGGGATGACATCATCGTAGCTTGCACGCATCACCTGTTGATCCAAAGCAGTTAGATATTCGATTTGTTGCTCTTGACTAAGCTTAGAGAACGATTTCCCCTGGCTGTCCTTACATTCCTGGTTGAAGATCTGCATACCTTGAAGCAGTGAATCCACCACTTCCTGCTTGAAAACATCTAACATCATCAGGTCCATGATCTCGCTGACCCTGACTTCTGAGGCAGAAACCGATTCAGTTTTTGGCAATATGGTATCCGCTATGCCATTACACAACAGGTATTGTTCCGGGCTAAGTACCTTAAGATCGACGGAAACCTCCATCTTCCGTTGGCAACTTTGGATGGCAGCGACCAGTCCTGGTGTAAAGATCGCTGATCTGAGGATCCAGCCGGTGGCTTGTCTTCTTTTCATGATAAAGTGTATCAAATAATCGACATACAATTTCAGCAAATTTATCGGCTACTTCCACCGAAACGCCAAGTAAATTGTATGCCCTTATCAATAATGAAGGTAATGCATAAAGTCATATTGCTTAGTAACTGTCATACCTAAAATTATTAATTAGACCACAAAATTCGGTATCACATTTACCTTAAATCAGGTATTGCCACTATCCATGCGCTGACACTATCTTTGGTATTATTTATAATTGGTCTAAATAAATATAATACATAGACCATGAAACCCCATAAATGAGTTGTAAGCCAAAGATATTAGTTGAGGCAGAAAATTTTAGTATAGCACAATGTGCAAATTGCCGCCGGATTGGATTCCACTTTAAGAATATTCTAGTGGGTTTTGAAGCTGACGCATTTCTGGATTTCATAAAATCCTATTCGAAAGTGGATTTCGATAAAAACTGTACCATGCTAGTTGGTCAGGAGCAAATCATCCTGAAAACCTGTCATACGGATATCCAATTCGCATTTAATCGCGCGGAATTTGACTTTGTGAATCAGCGTCTGCAGCAAGCCAAAGTGATCCTGGAAGCCAACCGAATCCTTGAGTTATGAAAGCTCAGTATGGTCTCATCACCACCACATTATTGTGGTCAACCCAACT
>JANQPK010000058.1 GCA_028289505.1 Cyclobacteriaceae bacterium | reverse complement strand
CTGTTAATTGACATCCATAATCAGGGTCGTATTCTTACCAAGAAATACAACCTACTGCACTGGGCATATACCTTCTTCATGTGGGGTTTGATCCTAAGTGTTGGTTCATTTTTCATGATCTGGGCAATGCCTTGAACCAAGTAACTCACCCAAAACAATCTCTCTGTTAGAAAGTTAGTTTTCAGTCAAAAACAATTTTTTGTATTTGTATTGAATTACCCTAAAATTGCACTTCGCTAACTATGCCATCTATGACACCAAGACTTCTACCGCAAACTTCTATTAGAAATTTTATCCCGATAATTGTGCTGGCATTCTCAAATTTCTTTCAAGCAGATGCACAAACAGACAGCCTAATCATGGACAACGGTCATGTTATTATCGGAGAAATAAAGAGCATGACTCGGGGGGTGATTCAGGTGGAAACAGATTACAGTGATAGTGACTTCAAAATTGAATGGAATCAGGTAAGCCAGATGTTCAGTGATCAGTTTTATCTGATCACATTATCTAATGGGGCCAGAATAAACGGTTCCATAAATACAGACAGCGGCAATATCGAATCAGTACTGTTGAACACAGACAGTGGGCCTATTAAAACCACTATTGACGAAATTGTTTATGTAAAGCCGCTTGAAGGAGATTTCATTAGCCGCATGTCGGCATCCGTTAGTGTGGGTTACAATTTAACCAAGAGCAACAATCTGCATCAGTTTTCCTCAAGAGTCAATTTAGGATATTTAGCTAATGTTTGGAGTCTGAAGCTGTCATATGATGCAGTGCGGAGTTCACAGGATGATGTTCCAGATGTAAAGCGTACTAACGCCTACGCCCAATACAACTACTTTCTTAAAAATGACTGGTACCTGCTTTTCAATCAGGAATTCTTACAAAACGACGAACAACTACTAGCACTACGGTCTACCAGTAGGGCTGGTTTGGGAAAGTACATTATACATACCAATAGTTCGACACTGGGGATGAGTGCAGGGGCAAACTGGAACAACGAGCGATTTACTGATGAGACGCCCAACCGAAACTCAGCAGAAGCCTTCATTGGGGCACAGTTAGATATTTTTGACGCAGGCGATCTATCCCTTTTAACCAGTGCCACTGCCTATCCCAGTTTAACAGAAAGTGGTAGATTTAGGGCAGACTTTAAGATTGACCTAAAATACGATCTTCCATATGATTTCTTCATCAGCCTGGGTTTTACCAATAACTATGACAACAGACCTATTGAAGGAGCATCGGAAAATGATTATGTATTTCAAACCTCATTTGGCTGGGAACTTTAAAGCCCCTGGCCTAATTATCATTTAGACAAACAACCCGAGAATCATGAAGAACTTTACTTTTACCATTCTATTTTCATTGATACTGCTGGTATGCAGCATATACCAAACCCAGGCACAAAACTATCCTACGGATGGTATTCTACTAAAAGGGTACGGCCTTTACCTATTCGATGACGGATTTGATGCCCGTTTTAATTTTGGTCAATACTACGATGGCAAGATCAAAGGCGGACTACAATGGGGTGCCGGTATCGAATACCGCCCCAATGCCCAGGTAGGTTTGGAACTAATGTATCTTAGACAGGATACTAACGCACCTACCACTTATTTGGTTGGACTAGAGCCGGAATTCACCGATTTTGACCTGGCCATGAATTACATTATGGTAGGTGGACTGCGTCACGCACAGTTAGGTGCTGGTAATGTAGAAGCTTTCGGTGGCTTAATGGCAGGTATGCTCATAGCAGATGCTACCAATCCTGAAACCAGAAGATCTCAATCAGCGACTAAGTTCGCCTGGGGATTTAAAGGCGGTATGACATTTTGGGCCAGCGATCGTGCTGGAATCATGCTTCAGGCGCAGCTGTTATCCGTAGTGGAGGGTATAGGTGGTGGATTCTATTTTGGCACCGGAGGTCCAGGTGCAGGAATTAGCACCTACTCTACTATGTTCCAATTTGGTCTGGGAGGGGGTTTGGTGTTTAAGCTTAATTAGCAGGATTCAACCATTCCTACTGCCCCTATTCTTACGGATATCACTGGGGCTGACACCAGTGCGGTCTTTAAAAAAACGACTGAAATAATAAATTGAGTTGAATCCGAGGTGGTAGCCGATTTCCTTAATGCTTTTATCAGTGGAAATTAATAGTTCCTTGGCCCTGAGAATCTTCAGTTCAAGTTGATACTGGTGAGGGGAAACTCCTGTGTATCTTTTGAACATTTTTCTGAAGTAGGAATATCCAATTTGATGATCACCCGCTATGCTGGCCAGATCAATCTCTTGCTCAACATTTTCATGCATGTGAATCCTTATTTTCTGGATCACTTGCTCGATATATTTACCAGAAAAGTTTTGGTGTTTTTTGAAGGCTACTATTAAGCCTAACAATTGCATCACTAAGCCCGAGCATACCTGTTGATAACCAGGGGTCTCCTCTGATACTAAGTCGTATAGTTTTAAGTAGATATCGATAAGCTCTTCCCGGTAACCGCAATGAATCATCATTTGCTCTGATGAATAGACTGATTGTCCCAATAAATGCCTGGCAATGTCCCCATCAAATCCTACATAGTGTTCGTGCCATCCAGTTTTAATTTCTGGTCGGTACCGGTGCCATACACCGGGTCTGATTACCATAATCGACCCAGGTTTAACCTGCATAGTGCCTTGGCTGGTTTCTAGTATCCCCTGACCCTCACTGATATAGTTGACCTGGAATTCATTCAATATCCTGCCATCGGACCAAAGGTAATGGTATCCAGTGGGATGCTCGGTAGATGGATATGGCGACATAGGGGCAATTCTGGTATTACCTACAACATTCAAATAAAGGCCCCAGTTTTTGTCGGATTCACCAGCGGTCAAATATTTGAAGAAGTCTGCCATATGTGATCCAAAAAGTATAAACAATAGCACAATTTGTGCATTGATACCCTGTATTATTGAATTTAAATTTGATAAATACTAAATGCAAAATAGATCAAATATTATAAAACAGCAGACAAACAATCACCTAAATAATGGAACTAAAAACCTTTAAACACGTCGATTACCTTTGGGATGAAGCCAAAGCGTCAGCGCTTGGGGATGATCAAGTGGCCCTGTTCCTCTATCGGTCAAATATCCTGGGCGCCGATTTAAGGATTACCAATTATGGTGGGGGCAATACCAGTTGCCGTACCATGGAGAAAGACCCCCTTACCGGTCAGGAAAAAGAGATCATGTGGATCAAAGGCTCAGGGGGCGACCTGGGATCTTTAAAAAGAGATGGCATTGCCGGTTTGTATGTAGATCGGCTTCATGCCTTGAAGAACATCTACAGAGGATTAGAATTCGAAGACGAAATGGTGCAACTGTACCAGCACTGCATATTTGATTTAGACAGCCGTGCCCCTTCAATAGATACCGCATTGCACGGATTACTGCCTTTCAAACATATCGATCACTTGCATCCAGATGCTTTGATCGCCGTCGCTGCCTGTAAGCATGGACAAGAAATATCACGAGAAATATGGGGAGATAAAATGGGCTGGGTTCCTTGGCAAAGACCGGGGTTTGATTTGGGTATACAAATAGAGAATTGCCAGAAGGAAAATCCTGGTATTAGAGGGATAATTCTAGGAGGACATGGACTGTTCACCTGGGGTGATACTTCTTACGAATGTTATATGAACAGTTTGGAGGTTATTGAAGAGGCCTCCGAATTCATTGAGAAACGTCTGGGCAACAACCGCCCTGTATTTGGCGGAGTGGCTTTGGAAAGCTTGGATGAGCAGCAAAGAAAGGAACAAGCTTCATTGATTGCTCCGGTTTTGCGCGGATTAACCTCGGAACACAATCGCATGATTGGCCATTTTCGCGACGATCAGGTAGTATTGGACTTTATCAATTCTCATGACTTGCACAAATTAGCTCCTCTGGGTACCAGCTGTCCAGATCACTTTTTACGCACCAAAATCAAACCTTTAGTGTTGGAACTGGATGCAAATGCTGACCTCTACGATGCTCAAAAAATAAAGGAACTACTGACTCCGGCATTCCAACAATATCGCCGGGATTATCAGGAGTATTACCAAAAACACAAACATCCAGACAGCCCTGCCATAAGAGACGCCAATCCGGTAGTGATTCTGTATCCTGGAGTTGGCATGTTCACCTTTGCCAAAAACAAGCAGACAGCAAGGGTAGCAAGTGAATTTTATATTAACGCCATCAATGTTATGAGGGGTGCCGAAGCCATTTCTGAATATGTAGCCTTGGATCACCAGGAAGCCTTCAATATCGAATACTGGTTGCTGGAAGAGGCCAAGCTGCAGCGAATGCCGCTGGAAAAACCGCTTTCGCGGCAAATTGCTGTAATTACAGGAGCTGCAGGAGGCATTGGCAAAGCTATAGCCGACAAGTTATCAGCTGAAGGTGCTAACGTGGTACTCACAGATATTTCTGAGGATCTGCTTAAAAAGGCTAATGGTAGCTACAAAGCGGATGTATCTACCTACTCGGTTTGTGATGTTACATCGGAAACATCGGTAGCAGCGGCGTTTAAAGCCGCCTGTCTTGCATTTGGTGGGGTTGACATGGTAGTTCATTGTGCCGGACTGGCCATCTCAAAGCCCTTATCAGAGCATACAATAGACGACTGGGACCTCCTACAAGATGTAATGGTAAAAGGACAATTCCTGATGGCTAGAAATGGGGCAGAAATTATGCGTACCCAGGGAATAGGTGGCAGTGTGGTAAACATCGCTTCCAAAAATGGATTGGTTGCCGGGCCCAATAATGTAGCTTATGGAACCGCTAAAGCAGCACAACAGCACATGACTAGACTATTGGCAGCAGAACTAGCAGCTGATCAGATCCGGGTCAATACCGTAAATCCCGATGGTGTGATAGTCGGCAGTCGGATCTGGGAGGGTAAATGGGCTGAGGAGAGAGCAAAAGTCAACAACATCACGGTAGAAGAATTACCTGAATTCTATGCCAAAAGAAACCTTTTGCACCAGATTATTTTGCCAGAGGATATCGCCAATGGCGTATTTGCGGCAGTATCAGTACTAGACAAGACTACCGGAAATATGATCAACGTAGATGGAGGAATGGCTACTTCCTTTCCTCGCTAGTTTTATGGGTTATAGGTTATGAATTGGGAAATTTGAGGGCACATCAGCCCATTTCTAATTCATAATTCATCATTTCTAATTGACTATGAGAATAAGTAAAGATCAAGTTCAGGAACTAAACCAGGAAGCAATATCCCCGCACCGTCAGAGATTTCAGTTCCTTCAGGACCAGTTATATCAAAAGGGAGTTGACACCGAAGTTGTGCTACAGAAACTACAGCAGTTTCAGGTAGCTATACCAAGCTGGGCATTAGGTGCAGGAGGTACCCGGTTTGGCCGATTCTCCTATGGGGGTGAACCCGAATCTCTGGAAGACAAAATCAGGGATGTGGGGATTATTCATAACCTGACCAAGTCAGCAGGAGCCATATCTTTGCATATCCCCTGGGACATCCCGGGCGATCCCGAAGTAATTAGGAAGTTGGCGGCTGATGAGGGTCTGGTATTCGATGCCATGAACTCCAATAC